>JAQWDO010000014.1 GCA_028705415.1 Dehalococcoidales bacterium | reverse complement strand
CAAATGGCATGTAAATAACCTTAAAGAACAAGAGCCAAGTTGTGAACACGCTTGGTAACATAACTTACTGATTATAGAACTTGCTCTGAAAAATGAATTGGTAGGACCCATAAATAGAATGGTAGCGGGGGTTGGATTCGAACCAACGACCTTCGGGTTATGAGCCCGACGAGCTGCCACTGCTCCACCCCGCGCTGAACTTCCAATTATATATATTTTAGCTTTGGGAGTCAAATCAAGCACGCTCGGCTGGTAAAAAAGCTTGCCATTTTGCCTGATTTGATAATATTATTAATCAAGTTTTTTCCAGAGGCTAACGATGATAGTTTTGCCTCCATGGTAGCCATATTGATTCAAACCGGATTACACATGACGGGCCATCCGGTTTTTTATACACGAATACCCGTGGCTTCCCAAAAATGGTCGTTAAAATAAAACAGAGAGGTTATCAGCATTGAAAAACAGGTTTCTGGCGATCTTTGCAGTAGTACTCATATTGGCATCTAACCCTGTACTTGCCTCTTGCGGCAAGGATGAACCCGGCACCACATCAGTTACCACATCGCCAAACCAGGTTACTACCACTTCAGCCCCTGCCTCGGCTACTACTGCCAGCGCAGAGGATAAAACTTCCATAATCATAAACAAACCAGGGCAGGAAAATACTGTTACCCTCGATGGTAAAGTTAAGGCAATTATTCCAGCCAACACCCTGACTGAAGGCACCAAAGTGGAAATCAACCAAATCGGCCAATCGATGGAACATGATTTTAATGGTTTTAAACCTGCTGGTCTTTTTGAAATCACTTCGTCTGCCGGGAGCCAACTGGGCGGGGAGATAACCCTTGAGTTTAGCTATGATCAATCCTCGCTGAATAAAGACCTGGAAATATCAGACCAGATAGCTATAGCCTTCTATGATGAAGAATACGGAGCCTGGCAGGAAGTTGATTTTGAAGTCAGCAAGTCAAATTCCATTGTAACAGTAAAAACCAGCCACCTCAGCCTCTGGTCCATTTTTGGACTGGAGGACGACTACGTAACTTCGACACTCCCCGGTTTTACCATCTACTTCAACAAGGAAATCAATGCACCGGCCATAGGCTCAGTATCATCAGGTGAACCAATTTATGAATACGCCGCCATCGTCAGAACCGGTTTATATGACGCCAGCAAGGCTTACAGTGGACTGAACCTCAAAATGCCGGACCACACCCGGGTCTATATTGACCAATGGGATTCAGATAAGGAAGCTGAATGGGGATGGTTTTCCAAAAACATTGAAATACCGGTAACCTATATTGATGAGCAGGAACTGCACATGGTTTCAGCCCACGAACTTTTCCACGCCGTGCAAAACCAGTACGTTACTTTTGCCACCATGGCAGCCAACCGCTGGTTTATGGAAGCTACTGCAGATTATGCTGCGGCACACGTAGCCACCTCGTATGGCCTGAAAGATCCACTGCCTTACAGCTACCTCAGGACTGGAATATCCAGCAGTTCCACCTTTCATATGTACCAGACTGCCCATTTCATTAAATTCCTGGTGGATAACGGGTACAGCTTTAAAGACCTTTTTGAAGGTGTGATGAACGGAAGCGGTAATGCACTGGCAAACCTTAATACATATATCAGCTCCAAAGGTGGGTCTCTCCCGGAGCTCTATAACAGGTTCGCCTACGACGTGCTCTTTACCAGCAGTGTAAAAACAGAAGCCCTGAAAACAGATCTTTACACAGATGTTGCCACAGTTACAAACGAAATGGATATAGATGCTGGCGGAACTATCAGCCAGATGATAAACACGGCGCAGAGCTACACTTCAAGTTTGTTCGCAGTTAAATTGAACAGCCAGAAAGATGAAGCCTCGCCCGTAAATATAAGCGCAATAGAACCTACCTCAGGCATTATGGTCCAGTATGTTATCACCAGTGATACAGAAAAATACAGCGTTACAGCAAGTGGAACTCTGACTCACGATCCGCTGGAAATCATGGTTGAGGATGGCAATTATCTGTATTTTATTGTGACCAATTCAGCCCCTTCCAACGGGTATGTAACCATAGTTATAGGCAAGGAAGCTCAGTCAGAACCGTACACCAATACCAGAACAGCCAAAATTTATAATGACGACTTTCTGGTAGATGTAGATTTTACACTTAATTGCGGGCAACCCTTTGTGATAACCAGGGAACTGGTTCACGGCGATCTGCTAAAACTGGATATAGAGTTTGAAGATAAAGGAAAACCTATAGTACTGGACGGCGAAGCAATTGTAACCAACCTCAGATTTGCCGATCCTGACAGCTGGAGCGACCATCATGAACCGGTATTTAAGGAGACGTACTGGTCTTATGGTGGCGAACAGCTAAACAGCAGCACTGTTACGGTTACCATAAACCCGGAAACCGAATGGATGGTATCGTTTACATACGCACTTGTTATGGATATCCACAATACGGAAGATGATATTTATTCCTGGGGTGGAGGCTCAACAGTCATATATGTAACTGCGGTGGTGGTCAACTAGAAGGATTTGGGATATTTATTGCAAAATTTTGCCGGGCTTTTGGTTAAATTGTGGAGGATAAACAGGAAAAAATCCGCTGTCAGCGAAAAACGTTTATGCTATACTGTAAACCACATTTCGTTCGGAGGAATACTTGAGCGGCAAACATTTGCTATCAGTACTCGATTTAACACCTGAAACTGCGAGAGCCTTGCTGATTGATGCACTCGCATTTAAAAACGGCAGAATCCGCGGAATACCGCGTGGCAAGATCCTGGCACTGCTTTTTGAGAAGCCTTCACTGAGAACCAGGGTGAGCTTCGAAGTAGCCATGATGCGGCTCGGCGGAAAAGCGATATATCTCTCTCCACCGGAGGTAGGCTTGGGGAAGCGGGAACCAGTGGCAGATGTAGCCAGAGTGCTCGGACGCTACGTTGATATAATTGCCGCCAGAGTTTTTAGCCATAACAGCCTGGTTGAGCTCGCCGAAACGGCTAATATTCCGGTGATCAATGCTCTTTCTGACCTTGAGCACCCCTGTCAGGCACTTGCTGATATGCTTACAATAATGGAGCATAAAGGTGGGGTTAAAGGGATCAAAATTGCCTATATTGGCGATGGAAATAACGTTGCCAACAGCCTTATGCTGATGTCAGCCATGCTGGGTGCCGACTTTTTCATTGCTTCCCCCAAAGGGTATGAGATTCAGCCTGATATAGCGGAGAAGGCGTTTTCTTTTTCAATCCAGTCCGGTGCAAACATCGAATGTCTGAATAACCCGGCTGAGGCAGTGCGAGGAGCCGATGTAATATACACCGATACATGGACAAGTATGGGGCAGGAAGAGGAAGCCGAAAAACGCCGGGCTGATTTTAATGGCTTCCAGATAAATTCAGAGCTTTTATGCCATGCCCCGGAAAGAGTCATGGTTATGCATTGTCTGCCAGCCCACCGCGGAGAAGAAATAACCGGAGATATCCTGGACGGGCCGCATTCCGTGGTATTTGACCAGGCGGAAAACCGGGCACATGTTGCCGGAGCAGTAATTGCTTACCTTCTGGGAGGGCTGGAGATTTCAATCGGCAGTTGAAGCCGGAAAAGGAGAGGGTATGAATGCAATAAAAGCAGTATTCACCCGCGGGTGGGCGGCCATACTCATCGCCGCACTGGCAATAGCAGGCTACTTCCTTAATTGGCCTATCGAAGCTTTCATTGCCAGCATCGCCAGTATCCTGATCATATTCATTGCTATTTTGGCAGTAGGCGCCCGGGAAAAAATGCTGGATGAATCAGCCGAAAGCCTCAAGGAGCTTTCCGGGTATTTCTACCGGCGTTTCATGGGAGAGTCCTCACTATCAATATTTGCCATCATCAACAGTCTTTTCAGAACGGAAAACACCAAATTGTGGGAATGGGCGCAATCCTGCGACAATGCACAACGCGTGTTTAACACCTGGTGCGACAGTTTCAATACCCGCCAGGAAACAGACCACCGGACCCGGCGTTACAGCGCCTATCTCAGAGTTTCGGTCAAAGAACTCTGGATAATGGTCAACATGTACCAGGAGTATATAGAACAATTTGCCGAGATAGCCAACCGCATGGAAGTGCCGGTTGAATCACTGGAACAGTACCGCAGGTTTGCTGTAGAGTACAACACCTTTGTAAGCCAGTTCCGTGACCTGGTTGCCGCATTGAGACGGGTTGCCCGTATCGAAATAGAACCGCCTTCTATCAAGTTGGCACCGGAAATAAACAGGGTAATGTAGCCCGGGAACCCAAACCGGGGATTAAAAACCTGTATAAACAGGAAGGTATAACTTTTGCCAGAAGAAAATTCAATTATTAATCCATCTGCTGCCGGTTCAAGACCGGTAGTAGCCATTACCGGGCGTTATAATGTAGGCAAGTCCACACTGTTAAATCGCCTGACCGGTAAACGTATGGCTATTGTATCGGACATGCCCGGAACCACACGAGACCGCATAATATCCACCGTTACCTGGCAGGATAAAGAGTTTACGATCGTTGATACCGGAGGGCTTATTGCCGAACCCTCTTCCAGCATAGACGAGGGAGTAAATCTGCAAGTAAAGGAAGCCATCAGCGAAGCCGACCTGGTGCTCTTTCTGGTCAGCACCGCAGACGGGTTAATTCCATCTGATCTGGAGATAGCAGACTGGCTGCGCAAAACAGGAAAGAAATTTTTGCTGGTCGCCAACAAGGCAGATAACCCGAAAAGGGAAACAATTGCTGTAGACTTCTACTCACTAGGCATGGGCGAACCGGTGATAATCAGCGCCTACCATGACCTGGGAATCGACGATCTGCTCGACCGGATAGTCTCACTAATACCTGAAGGCCCTCCTGCAGAAGATTCCCGAGATGATATTCTAAAAATAGCCCTTGTCGGGCGTCCCAACGTGGGCAAATCAATGCTGCTTAACAAACTGCTGGGAGAAGACCGTGTAATTGTAAGCCAGGTACCCGGCACCACTCGCGACGCCATTGATACACTCTTGAACTTCGATGGCGATCCAGTCGTCCTTATAGATACCGCGGGAGTAAAAAGGCGCGGGCGGGTCGGCAAGGGAGTGGATAAATACAGTGTAATACGGAGTCTGAGGGCAATCGACCGGGCAGATGTGGCGCTGCTTTTACTGGATGCCACAGAACCGGCTACTGCCCAGGACACCCATATCGCCAGTTTCATACAGGAAGCAGGCAAAGGGGTTATCATAGTAGTAAACAAATGGGACCTGATCAGCCATACAGAACAATCAGAATACAACCTGCTGGTTGGAGAACGTTTTAAATTCATGCCCTATGCAAAAATAATGTACACCTCGGCTAAAACGGGGAGGGGCGTCAACAAGCTGGTCCCTGAGGCAAGAAAGATCAGGGAGGAAAGAAAAAAACGCATCACCACCGGTGAGTTGAACGGTTTTATCAGCCGGGTAGTCGCAGGCCAGGCGCCTCCCCGGAAAGGTTCAAAAACACTCAAGGTTTTTTATGTTACCCAGGCTGAGGTAGAGCCGCCAACTTTTGTGTTTTTCGTCAACGATGCATCCCTGGTACATTTTTCCTATCAGCGCTATATTGAAAACCGGCTGAGGGAAAATTATGGGTTCGAGGGAACACCGATCAAAATGGTATTCAAGAACCGGGGAGAATCCTAGTTGGTAATATTCAAGTTTCTCCTGGTAGCCTTGCTGGGATATATCATCGGGTCGATTCCGTGGGGGCTTATCACCGGCAGGATTATTGCCAGAGTAGATATCCGCCAGTATGGAAGCGGCCGCACCGGCGGAACCAATGTTCTGAGAACTCTCGGGCGCAGGGCGTTCCTGCTGGTAGCCCTGCTCGATATTGCCAAAGGAGTTGTCAGCGTACTGATTGCCGGGGCAATACTGGGCGGTGATATTCTTTCTATCGGCAACTCAGGGCTTGGCGCTATCTTTGCACAGATTCTGGCAGGCATGGCTGCTGTTACAGGACACGTATGGCCAGTATTTGCCGGTTTTAGAGGCGGACGTGGAGTAGCCACTTTTTTCGGCGCCCTGATTGCAATGTGCCCACCTGCCGGCCTGTTTGGAGGAGCCCTCTTGATTATAACAGCACTGATCTCCGGCTATGCTTCCCTGGGTTCCATCACCGGAATTGTCGGTGCATATGCTATGCTGGTTCCCCTCACACTGCTTTGCGATTACCCCCTGGAATACCTGATCTTTGCCCTTTTGGGAACCTTGTTCATAATCCTTACTCACCATGATAATATTAAACGTTTGCTGGCTGGCAAGGAGAGGCGTTTTAACATCAGGGTCAAATTGGGCGGGAATAAATCTGAAGATTCTCCGGAGAATGATAAAAAATAGCATGCAAAAAATTGCCGTAATAGGAACGACTACCTGGGGTATGACCCTGAGTTATATACTGGCAAACAAAGGCCTGAATATACACCTCTGGGCGCGCACTCCGGAAGAAGCCGAAAGAATATCCCGGGAAGGTTTTAACTCCAGTAAAATTCAGGGCGTTTCTCTCCCGAGAAACCTGGTCATCACTGCAAACACCGCAGAAGCCCTGGAAAAAGCTGAAGCAGTAATACTGGCGGTTCCTTCCCAAACCATGCGGGCTAACATCAATACCATAAAAAAATACCTCAAAACGCCGGTCCTGATAATAAACGCCGCAAAGGGCTTTGAACTGGGTTCCAACAAGCGAATGAGTGAAGTCATTGCTGAAGAAATAGACCGCTCGCTTGCAAGCAGAATCTGCGTTTTATCCGGCCCTAACCTGTACCGGGAAATACTCAAAGGATTGCCGGCTTCTTCTGTGGTTGCAGCAGAAAAAGATGATATAGCCCGAAAGGCGCAAAAACTGCTCACCGCACCAAATTTCAGTGTGTTCATCCAGCACGATATTATTGGAGTTGAACTTGGCGGAGCACTTAAAAATATTATCGCCATCGGTGCCGGTATGATAGATGGCTTTAACTACGGAGACAATGCCAAGGCAGCATTCATTACCCGGGGGCTTACTGAAATGAGCGCACTAAGCCTGGCATTGGGCGCCAGTCCGCTAACACTTTCCGGCCTTTCCGGGCTGGGAGACCTGATAGCAACCTGTGCCAGTCCCTTGAGCCGCAATCATTTTGTAGGCTACGAACTCAGCCACGGAAAAACAATGGAGGAAATCAAGCAGACGCTTGGCTCAGAAGTTTCCGAAGGGGTTACCACTACTGCTGCTGTGTGGGATATAGCCCGGCGGCTGAAGCTGGAAATGCCTATAACAGAAAGGCTTTACGAAATTCTGTACCGCGGGGGAAATCCCGGACGCATAATGGATGGCATTTTGGGGATCGAGGGAAGGCATGAACTGGCAGGCAAGCGATGGAACCTTTTTTCTTTCCTGAAACGCCGTCATAAAGGCTAGTGTTTGGCTTTTCTTTTGATGGGCTGGCCGCCATTAAAACTGTTTAGAAGTTGCTCGAAAAGCTTCTTTTGCTCTCTGGTCAGCTTTTCCGGGGTTAATACCCGCAAATTAACCAGCTGATCTCCCTGTCCTGACCTCTGCAGGCGCCGGATGCCCTTGTTTTTAACCTTGAACACTGTGCCAGATTGCGTACCGGAAGGCACTTTCAGTTTTTCATCTCCATACAGAGTGGGTATTTCTATTTCGCACCCCAGTGCCGCCTGGGCGAAGTTAATTTCCAGGTCATAATGAACATCGAATCCTTCACGCCTGAAGTATTTGTGAGGTTGCACTTCTGCAGTTATGTATACGTTGCCGTGAGGTCCGCCCTTTTCGCCAACATCGCCTTCACCCGTAAGCCGGATTGCATTGCCATTATCAATGCCTGCCGGAAAATTGACTTTTACGGAGTGCTGACGCCGCTCTTTTCCCGAGCCGCGGCATTCACTGCAGGGCTGTTCGATAATACGCCCTTCGCCAGCGCATCGCGGGCAGGTGACAATATTGGTAAACCTTCCAAAAAGGCTTTGCTGTACACGTTGTACCCGCCCCCGGCCATCGCATTCCGGACAACGGGATGTGTTGGAACCCGGCTCACTGCGTGAACCATGGCAACGTGAACAGCTTACAACACGATTTATAGTAATTTCTTTTTCACAACCAAGCGCTGCTTCTTCGAAAGTCAGGGTTACACGGGCATGAATATCGGAGCCGGGCCGGGCAGCGGTTTCTGCCTCAGCAGATGCACCAAAGAAAGCATCAAAAATGTCTCCGAATCCATTAAACCCAAAACCGCCAAAGCCGCCAAAGTCCTGGGCTCCATTTCCAGCATGCCCGAAGCGGTCGTAAGTATTGCGTTTGCCTTCATCAGAAAGCACTTCGTAGGCTTCGTTTATCTCCTTGAAGCGCTCCGCTGAGCCATCTTCGTGATTTCGGTCCGGATGGTGTTCCTTGGCCAAACGCCTGAAGGCTTTTTTTATATCCTCAGGAGTAGCATTCTTTGAAACTCCCAGAACCTCGTAATAATCTCTTTTTACTGCCATTCTTATCTTTTCCACCAATAGCCCCTCTCACATTAACCTGCAAGAGGGGCTTGTAAAAAACTCCGCCAGTTTATTTTAAACCAAAGGGGGCGTACCCCTCAACCTTTATACCTCCCGGTATTCCCCTTCTACGGTGCCTTCATCGGATTTCCCATCACCGCTTCCTGGGGCTGGCTCCTCCTCGCTCCCGCTGGATTCCGAAGCTCCAGCTGATGGCTGCTGATAAACAGCCGAGCCAACTTTCTGCATAACGTCGGAAAGTTCCTGCTGAGCACTTTTGATTGCTTCAACATCCTGCCCCTGAAGAGCAGTTTTAACGGCTCCGATCCTGGTTTCAAGATCCTGGGCAAGATCTCCCGGGATCTTATCCTTTTGCTCCTTTAAGGTTTTTTCTGCAGTATATGCCAGATTATCCGCAATGTTGCGGGTTTCTATTTCTTCCTTGCGTTTGGTATCCTCGCTGGCATGCAGTTCGGCTTCTTTCTTCATCTTTTCAACTTCTTCCTTGGACAAGCCCGATGAGGAAGTAATGGTAATCTTCTGCTGCTTGCCCGTACCCTTGTCCACTGCACCAACATTTAAAATACCATTGGCATCAATATCAAAGGTGACCTCGACCTGGGGAACACCCCTGGGCGCCGGAAGTATGCCGTCGAGCATAAAACGGCCGAGCGTCCGGTTATCGTTAGCCATAGGCCTCTCACCCTGCAAAACATGAATCTCCACACTGGGCTGATTATCGCTGGCGGTAGAGAATATCTGGCTCTTGGATGTTGGGATGGTGGTATTTCGGGGAATAAGCGGTGTCATAACACTGCCAAGAGTTTCAATGCCAAGAGTAAGCGGAGTTACATCCAGCAAGAGAACGTCTTTCACATCGCCCTTGAGGACACCGGCCTGGATGGCAGCACCAACCGCAACTACTTCATCCGGATTAACACCCTTGTGGGGCTCCTTGCCGAAGAACTCGGTTACTTTCTGCTGTACCAGCGGCATACGCGTCTGTCCGCCCACCAGGATAACTTCATCAACCTGGGCGCCGGTCTTCCCGGCATCCTTCAATGCCTGCTTGCATGGCTCCATGGACTTTTCTACCAGGTCTCCTACCATTTGCTCCAGCTTTGCCCGGGTCAGGTTGAAATTGAGATGTTTGGGGCCTGAAGCATCGGCAGTAATGAACGGCAGGTTAATATCGGTCTGCTGTACGGTAGAAAGCTCGCATTTCGCCTTTTCTGCTGCTTCACGCAGGCGCTGAAGAGCCATTTTATCCTTGCTGAGATCTATCCCCTGGTCTTTCCTGAACTCATCGATCAGCCAGTCTACAATTCTTTGATCAAAGTCATCGCCGCCCAGGTGGGTATCACCAGCGGTGGATTTAACCTGAAAAGTACCGTCTCCTATCTCCAGAATGGAAATGTCGAAAGTGCCTCCCCCCAGGTCATAGACAGCAATTGTTTCATCGCCTTTTTTATCAAGGCCGTAAGCCAGGGATGCCGCTGTAGGCTCGTTGATAATTCTCAAAACTTTCAATCCGGCGATTTCTCCAGCGTCCTTGGTCGCCTGGCGCTGCGAGTCGTTGAAGTAAGCCGGTACAGTGATTACAGCTTCGGTTACCTTTTCCCCAAGGTATGCTTCCGCATCTGCCTTTAGCTTTTGTAAAATCATCGCCGACACTTCGGGAGGAGAGTATTCCTTGCCTCCCATTGTAACCCTGACATCTCCGTTGGCAGCCTGGCCGATTTTATAGGTTTTACGCTTTGCGTCTTCCTCAACCGGCAATTCCCTGCCTGCCGGATCGGTCCATTTACGGCCCATAAACCGCTTTATGGAATAAATTGTATTATCCGGGTTGGTTGTTGCCTGGCGTTTGGCGACCTGGCCAACTAACCTCTCCCCGTTCTTGGAAACCGCAACTACAGAAGGGGTGGTTCTGCTGCCCTCAGCATTTGGGATTACAGTTGGCTCACCTCCTTCCATCACTGCCACGCAGGAGAAAGTTGTCCCCAGGTCTATTCCGATTGCTTTTGCCATGTATGTATTTGCCTCCTCAAATAAAATCTATAATTAATGATGTTTTCTTTTAGTTTTATTATCTGCTTCAGAGCAAGTTGTCTCTTCCCCGTTGCCGACTATGACACTGCATGGACGCAAAACCCGGTCATACAACATATAGCCGGGTTTAATTTCTTCAACCACAATATCTTCCTCTCCTTTTGCCAGTGCCACCGATTCGTGAACATTGGGATCGAAAACCTTGCCCTTTGCTTCCATCTTTTGCAAACCGCGGGCTTCCAGCTCGGAATGCAGCTTCCGGCTGATATGCCTGATTCCTTCCGTCCAGGAATGATCTTTGACATCTGAAGGAACTGCTTCAAGAGCGCGGTCAAGGTCGTCCAGGACAGGCAGTATCCCCAGAATTACATCAGCGCCAGCCTGGCGCACAAATTCGGAACGTTCCTGTTCTACGCGCCTCTTGTAATTAACAAAATCTGCCTGCGCTCTCTGCAAACGGCCAAGATACTCATTTGCTTTATCCTCAGCAGCTTTCAGGGCTTCTTCTGCCGAATCATAGGTAAAATCCTCTGCTCCTGGTTTTCCTTCCGGCATTTGGGCATCGCCGGCTTCTTCACTGTCGTATTTCTGGTTTTCCTTTTCCTGTTTCAATACCAATCCTCCTTGAAAACAGCTTTGGCTAATTCTTTTCGCTGTGGTTATCCGGTCTGGAAATTTCCCGGCCGTAAAGCTCGGCAACCAGCCTGCTCATTACCAGCGAAAGGTAACCAACAAAGGCAATGGCCTTTGAATAATGCATACGCTTGGGGCCTACCACTCCAATCGTCCCGGTAAATTCACCGGGAACACCATATTTGCTCATTACCAGACTGAAATCGCGAGCATCTTGCGCTTCGTTTTCCTGTCCGATAACGACATCCACCCTGTGGCCTGATGTATGAACTGTATTCATCAATTCAGTAAGACGTTTTTGTTCAACCAGGTTAAGTACTATGCCCAAGTTTTCCCCCCGGGAAAATTCCGGCTGGCTGAGGAGATATGGAAGACCATCAATAAATGATTCTTTCTGGTTTTGCCGGTTCTCGGATTGCATCAGACGCACAACAATTTCGGTTACCGCTTTTTCCAAAGGTTCGAGTTCGTCATTACTTGAGGATATCTGACCGGTTTTCTTTCCTTTGTAAATATTACTGAGCTTACCGGCGATAGCGGAAAGTTCTTCCTGTTCCAGCGTCTTATCCAGATTGATCAATTGCTGTTTTACTCTGGCGCCTTCGAGTACAAGAACCAGCAAAGCAAGATTCGGCTGAAGAGCAATCAGCTCCATATGCTTGAACCGGGTTGCCGGCGTTGCCGGACGGGTAACCATGGCAATGCTGCGAACCTGCTGTGCCAGCAGGGTACACGCCAACTCCATCCATTCTTCTATCTCGTCTTCAACCTGATGGAACAGATGATTTACAAGCAATTGCTCAACCACGGGAAGGCCAATATGAGCCAGAGAGCCAACATAATACCGATACCCTTTATCCAGAGGAACAGAACCGGCAGCGTGATGCGGGCGGCTTATATAGCCTTCTTCCTCCAGGGCAGCCATTTCATTCCGGATGGTTGCTGAACAAACACCGAGGTCTATACCAGCCAGCACTGCAGAAGAGGAAACCGGCATGGCCGTCTCTATATACTGGCTGACTATTGAGTTAAGCACTCTGGCAGTTCTTGGACGTAACATCATATTGCCCTCAAACAAGTTAGCAATCTCTTGGTTAGATTGCTAATTCAATTTAGCATTCTGCTGGATTATTGTCAAGGTATTTTGCATAAAACCCCTTGACTGGAGCAGCACAACGGGATAGACTTGCCGCAATGGCAAAAATGATGAAAATTATAGGCCTGACCGGCGGTATAGGCAGTGGGAAAAGCACAGTTGCAGCCATTCTTGCCGACCTGGGAGCCCAGGTTATCAATGCAGATGTAATTGGCCACCGTATACTGGAAGAAAACCAGGCTGTCAGGAACCGCCTGGTGAAACGCTTCGGCACCGGTATAATTCAGGCTAACGGCACTGTAAACCGTGAAGAACTGGCAAAGAGAGTTTTTATTTCCCGTTATGAAACCAGGTTTTTAAACCGGCTTTTACATCCTTTGATCCGCAGCCATATAGAGGAAGTAATCAAATCTTTACCAAAAGCAAAGGATAAACCGTTTGTCATAGAAGCGCCTCTGCTTATAGAAGCCGGCTGGCAAAACCTGGTTGACGCAATATGGGTAACCGAAGCGCCTCTGGAAACCAGGCTTGCCAGGCTGGAAGAGCGCGGGCTTCCAAGAGAGAAGGCACTTAAACGCATTAAGGAACAGATAGACGATAGAGAACGCAGAAAGTTTGCACATATAGTAATCAATACAAATACAGATTTGTCCGACCTTAAAATAGTTGTAACCCAAATATTTGAGCAAATATACGGCTAAAGAATATTGACATAGAGGCATATGTGTGGTTACAATGCCTTTTATATTTGCTAAATGCCCGTCTTTGCGAGTAATAAAGCAGTTTTTTAGATTAATTGGTAATCAGCAAACACCCGATGTGTGGTAATAAACTTGAATAAAGGGGGTGCTTATATAACCGATAATCTAATCGATTAAAACAGGTTTGGTACCTCTTAAAAAATTCTTACTTTCGAAAAGGAGGAATAACTTGGCAGGAACAACTCGTGAAAGATGGTCCAGCAGGACTGCGTTTCTGTTTGCCGCCATTGGCTCAGCC
>JAQWDO010000130.1 GCA_028705415.1 Dehalococcoidales bacterium | reverse complement strand
GCAAAAATGACGGGTATCAGGTTGTCTGCCAGTTCTTTCAGCTTGTTCATCCAGCCGGTGAAATTACGGCTGGATGAAACAAGCTCTGAGAGTTTATGTTCCTGTTCCCATTGAACAGGGTCACCGGCAATCTGTGCATAACTCAGCCCTTTCCCGGCAACAAAATCCCGGTAAGGCTGATGGGTAGCCAGAGTGACCTGGTATCCAGCATTCTGCAGCCCTTGAGCTAATGCCGCATACGGGTAAACGTCACCAAACGTGCCGATAGCCAGGATTATAATTTTCATGCTTGCACAGGTATCCTACGGAGCTGTCCAGGTGTTTTATTCCGGGCAGGTATCCGTGCTTTGATCGGGGTTGTTCAAATCCTCAGGCAATGATTCGTTTATCTTGTCTACAAACTTCATCAACCCCTCGATTGTACTGTCGGTTCCCCAGGCTTCGGCTGTTGCCTCGTCAAGCTTCTCGTCTGCTGACATATCCAGCATATGTGCCAGATGTTCCTTTCCGGTGTGGTTCAGGGGACAGCTCAATGCCAGGCAGTGTGCTGCAGAGCTGCAAGCCTCCCCTTCAATGTTTACTGATTTAAGGATCATGCGTTTGAATGGATCCTTGCCGATTATCAGGTGGCGTACTTTACGGCTGTAAGTACAGACTCCAACCGCATATTCGTTTCCCGATTCGAGCTTGCCATCAAGCCAGACTGTTTCGTATTTTGCCATTGCTTCACCTCTCAATAGTATTTTATTCCAAATCCAGTTAAATAAGATATTTCCACATAAAGGGCAGTCTTACCGGTTTGCTCTCCTTTTCCTGTTCCAGCATGCCGCTGATCTCATTCTTGAAACGACGTGCGGTATATTTGCGGTAGGTATTACCAAGGCCCATGAATTCGATTTTAAAAATTCGGAAAATTATTCTTTCAAACCACCATGAACGCCGGCGGAACTTTCCGGTTCTGCAGTTGTTGTCTGCTGTTCTTGAATGCCACATGTCAGGAACCTCTACCAGCTTCCACTTCTGTGTCACATACTTGATAATCTCAGTGCAGGCAAGGCCGGCCGCCAGCCACACATTGGGGCATAGCTGAGCTTCAATGTTTTTACGGTCTTTCCAGCGAATAAACCAGTCAATACGCCATTTTCCCTCTGTAATGTGCCACCGTCTTCCGCACCGGTTCAATGGATTTCTGAGGAAGTAATATAACTGTTGGCAGGTAAGTTTATCAGGAGCGCCAAAAAGAGCTGCGGGGTCAACTACTTTCCTTCTTCCGGGGGGATAAGCCTCAACATATGCTGTCATACCACTGGGCATAAATGTTATCCCGTACCGGTTAAGGGTCTGGGCAATAAGTAAAGAATGGCAGCTGAAAGCAATATCATCAGATTGAGCCAGGTATATGTCACTTTCCTGGATGTAGGCTCGTATTTCCTGCAGTGTAACTTTTTTTGTTACGGTGGAAACTTCTGCCTGTGGATTAATGCGTTTGATTTGCCCGGCAATTACTTCAACTTTGTACTGTCCGAGCGTATCATTATAGCAACCTGCATCCCGGTTCATATCGTAAATTGAATAACAGTTGTGGTCAATCAACGTAAAGCGGGCAAAACCGGAGCGTGCCAGCATGATCGCAGCTGCTCCGCCGCCAAACATCCCGCAAATTACAATCTTGGCCTGTTTTATTTTTTGCTGTTGATCGCGGGTGATCAGCCCGAAATTAATTTGAAAAGCGGAATCGTAATCAAATGAGTAAGGCTGGATGGTTTGGTTGGCAGTTAGACAATTATTCATGATACAAAATGGTTAGATATAGCCACCGTCTACGTTAACTACCTGGGCGGTTATATAGGCTGACCGTTCTGAAGCCAGAAAAACTGCCAGGTTGGCTACATCTTCAGGTGTGCCGAACCTGGGAACAGCCAGGCGCCCGAGAACTTCTTTGCGGTAAGCTTCAGGAACGGTGTCCATCATATCGGTCTGAATCAAACCGGGCGCTATGGCATTTACGGTAATATTATACTTTCCAACTTCTCTGGCTACACTGCGGGTAAATGCAACCAGCCCGGCTTTTGCGGCAGAATAATTGCACTGGCCGTAATTGCCTCTTTGGGCGGCGACCGAGGATATGTTAATCACCCTTCCCCAGTTTTGCTCTGTCATTTTTCTCAATACATGCCGGGTGCAAAGAAAAGCACCCTTCAGGCTGGTATCAATAGTATCATCCCATGCCTTTTCGGTCATGCGCATGATGAGTTGATTGTTGACTATTCCGGCGTTATTAACAAGAATATCGATTTTCCCCCAGGCATCGTTGATCAAATCGATCATGTTTTTTACCTGCTGTTCGATGGTTACATCTGCCGGAACGGGCATTGCCTGGCTGCCAGCGTTTACAATGTCTGCCACGGTGTTATTGGCAGCCTTGTTGTTTTGCCTGTAGTTGACTGCAATCTTGCATCCCTCCCGGGCAAGTCCGAGCGCAATGGCCTTTCCTATCCCGCGGGATGCTCCCGTTATTAAAGCCGTCTTGCCTTCGAGCAGCATCAACCGTCAAACCTCTTTATAACCAGACTGCAGTTTTGGCCGCCAAGTCCGAAAGAATTTGAGAGGCAGGCATTATATTGCAAGTTACGTGATACGTTTGGCACATAATCGAGATCACATTCGGGGTCAGGTGTTTCATAATTGATTGTTGGCGGCACTATTCCTTCATTCATCCCCAATATGCAGGCCACGGCTTCAATACTACCCGACGCACATCCAAGATGTCCTGTCATAGACTTGTTTGAGCTGACAGGAATTTCGTATGCACGTTTTCCGAATACGGCTTTGATGGCCCGGGTTTCGATTGCGTCGTTAAGTTTTGTGCCGGTACCGTGTGCATTGATGTATTCGATTTCTGATTTGTCGATTACGGCATCATCAAGAGCTTGCTCCATTGCCCTTACTCTTTCCGGAATAACCGGAGAAGTTTCACTGGCTGCATCGAAGGACCATCCGGCTCCGGCAATTTCTGCCAGCACTCTGGCATCTCGTTTCCTGGCATGCTCAAGGCTTTCCAGCACCAGCATTGCAGCACCTTCACCGTATACAAAGCCACTTCGATTAAGGTCAAATGGACGGCACGGGTCAGCCCCTTTGGATAGAGCGCCTATTCTGGCGGTAGCTGCGATAGCCAGGGGGGTCACGTT
>JAQWDO010000129.1 GCA_028705415.1 Dehalococcoidales bacterium | reverse complement strand
ACTCCTGGACAAAGTTCGAAAAACACACGTTTTGGCTCGTTTTTAACCCAGTCCACTTGAACTGAGCCGCTCCGCGGCAGCGGTTATAGGTTGTTTTTAAGATACTCGCGTCGGCATGATATTTTGTTTATGTGCGTCAGAATGAATCTGACGCCGTAAATAAAAGGAAGACAATCATGTCGAAAGTAAAAGTCCCGTGCAAAACCGTCCAGTTTCCGGAATCCGTCAGGGTGCGCCTGAAAAAGCTTCGCAAAAGTGAAGACACTTCCCCGTGGCGTAAACGTTACCGTGAAGATTTGGATTTTCATCGTTTTCGTCCGCTCACAGTAAAAAAATACTATGACGCGATACTGAAATTTTTCGCCTATACCTGGCTGAAGCCCGAACTTATCACGGATGACCATATCCGCGATTACCTGCGCTACGTCGAAACCGAATTAAAATGGTCGACGTCTTATCTGATGATTAATTATTCCGCCTTGAAATTTTTCTTTGAGTTCACTTTTCCCCGGGATTTGAAAACGCTCCAGATCTACCGCCTGCGCCATGATCATCCTTTGCCGGAAGTGTTGTCGCAGCAGGAAGTGCGCGATATCATCGCGAACGTGAAAGACATTCGTTATCGAGCGTGTTTGATACTGATTTACACCTGCGGGCTGAGGATTAGCGAAGCCTTGAAAGTAAAATTCGCCGATATTAACGCCAAACAGGGTTTATTGAAAATCCTGGACGGCAAAGGCGGTAAAAACCGGGTCGTCCCGATTCCTCAAAACACGATCAGAATCCTGCGTGAAATGTGGCAAACGCACCGTCATGGGGAATTGCTGTTTCCCGGCTACCGGCACGCCCAGAAGCCGACGCTGCGTTATTACGGGACGACCGACAAAACTTTCAGTTCGGCAACGGTGTTGAAATATTTTCAGGACTCGGCGGAGGAACTCGGCTTTCGGCGTCCGTTAAATCTGCATACGCTGCGCCATTCGTATGCCACGCATCTGCTGGAAGAAGGCGTTCCTGTCCGCGTGGTTCAGGAATATCTCGGCCATGAAGACGTGGCGACGACCATGGTTTATCTTCATCTCACCAGCAAACTCTGCCGGGAAAGCGCGAAAACCATTGAAGAGCTCATGGGCGACCTGTAGCCGATAGCCGATCATGCCGGAACTCGCGGAAATTTTTCGCGACCACATCGATGAATACCCGTATGCTCTGACGCCGGAACAGCGTCATGCGGTACGCGACATCTGTGTCTGCCGGACTCCCGCAATCGGGCGTTGGGCGCGTTATGCCTGCCCGGATTGCGGCGACGAGCGTTTCGCCTGGGCTTCCTGCGGCAACCGCAACTGTCCGAAATGCGGACAGGACAAAGTCATAAAATTCCTGGCCCGGCAACAGGAGAATCTCTTACCGGTCAACTATTTCATGATCACGGTCACGCTGCCGCACGAACTGAACGCGATCTGCCGGAAACGTCCGGCGGAAATGTTCAATATATTCTTCCGGGCCGCGACCGAGGCAATCAGGGAGCTGGCCGCCGATCCCGAATACCTGGGAGGAGAAATCGGACTGATCGCCACCTTGCAGACCTGGAGCCGCAGTAAAGATCAACACGTGCATATTCATTATCTGGTTCCGGGCGGGGGAATCTCCCCGGACGGCAAATACTGGCTGTTCCCGAAGAACCGCGACTTCCTGATCCCGGCTCCGGCATTGTCGAACCTGGTGCGCGGGAAAATGCGGGATACACTGAAAACACTGAAATTATACCGGGAAACGCCGTTGAGCGCGTGGGACAAACACTGGGCAAGCGACTGCCGGGACGTCGGCAACGGCATGTCGACTTTCAAATATCTCGCGTTTTACATGCACCGGGGAGCCATTTCAAACAAGGACATCGTCGCTTACGACGGCGAAAACGTCACCTTTAAATACACCGAATCGCGCTCCGAAATTGTGCGTTACCGGACGCTTCCGGCACTTGAATTCATGCGGCTCTGCCTGCGGCATGTTCTCCCGTCGGGATTTCAGAAAACCCGCTACTACGGACTCCTGGCCTCGGCGAATAGAAAAACTGTTCGTGAACTGCGGCTTCTGATCCTTACAACACGCTGCTCCAGAGCCCATGAACCGGAAGATTTCACACTTGAACCCAAGTTATGCCAGAAGTGCGGGACACCGATGGTGTTTCGCGGCACATATTCCAGAGCGCCTCCGAATTCAGTAATGGGAGGTGAGTGGTGAAACATTCACGAACAGTTTATAACCGCTTTTTCAGGATGCTTTCGTTTCCGACAATGAACGCATCCCGGACTCTTGCTGCCTGCGCTGAAATTCAGCGCCGAATCTTCATAGAAAAACGACATTCTCATACGTTTACAAAACGGGAAAAAGTATTTTTTCTGAAAAAAAATGGTTACGGCAAAGAAGATACCGGCCTGACGATGATTTTTCAAGCCGCTACTGTCTCATGATTGCACCAATGGACTAAAAGCAATACCCATAGTCCCCCGATAATACCGGCTCAGTTCAAGTAGGTTTAATATTTCCTCCGATAATACCAAACCTAATTCTTGCATCTTATTCTTATCGTTAATAGAGGTGTTTTCTAAGCGGAATTTACTGACTTTTGCATCATTATCAGAAAGGACAATAGCAACCTCTAGTAGACGTTTACTTAATGGAGATTTTTCCAGAAGTTCAGGAGGAATTGGAGTAACATTTGTAAGTTGTTGCGTAAGCTTATTAAACTCATCTACAAACTTATTGGTCAGTTTGACACTTTCCACAACATGACGCAATTCGTTCATACTGGACTTAGCTTTTTTCTCTTTTTCTTTCTGGATACGAGTAAAACACCTTGCGGGAAGAGAAATAATATCAGGGATAATGTCGCGAATGACTTTATGCGCTTCTTTTATTATTTGAGGCACATGTTCAAAGGTAATTTTAACGGGAGATGCGTATGACATTTTACGAACGATGGATAATTCAGGTATTTCTTTTGGGTTTCCACTCTTAACTATTTCCAAGAACTTTTTATTATATAGAGCTAAACAAAAAAGAGTTGTTAAATTTACAAAATCTTTACTAGCCTGTATAAGTAAAGATAATTTGTCTGTTGATATCTTTTGAATAGGAATATAAAAATCTATAAATTCTGAGTTATAAGTATATTTTAAAAATTTATCAAGCAAAGGGCGAATATTTTGAAGAG
>JAQWDO010000128.1 GCA_028705415.1 Dehalococcoidales bacterium | reverse complement strand
TTATCAGGCTTGTTTATTACCAAACTCAGCCTCGATGTCAGTGTAATTAAAAGCAGGCAAAGCAGTCAAACAAGTATTTGCCCAACTGCAGTAATCAAACCTTGATGGAGCCTGCACACTCTAGTATTATTAGTATTAATCACACCTTGCGGAGTGCTTTTAAGTGTTTGCCCTGGTAATGAGCCTCACCAATACGGTTGACCTGGTTAACCCGGCATTATCCGGCCACCACGCGCAGGTAGCTTTTATTGCCGGGAACCTGGCAGAAGAAATGGGAATGGATGCAAGCGCTGTAAAACAGCTTGTTCTTGCAGGTGCCCTGCACGATATAGGGGCAACCTCCCTGCCGGACAGAACCAATTTTTTAGAGTTTGAGCTTAACGCCCCGCACCGGCATGCCTTCATGGGCTCCAGACTGCTGGATGGTTTTCAACCTACTGCCGAATTAAGCAACCTTATACGCTACCACCATGTTGAATGGAACCAGGGCAAAGGCGCTTTTTTTAAGGATAATCCGGTTCCAGCCGGCAGTCATATTCTCCATCTGGCAGACAGGGTTGCTGTGCAGATAGATAAAAAGCAGCCGGTCCTCGGACAGGTGGAGAATATACTAAAGAGGATTAACCAGTTTTCCGGGTCTAAATTTAACCCCGAAATGGTAGAAGCCCTTTTCCATCTCTCGAAAAAGGAAAGCTTCTGGCTTGACCTTGTCAGCAGTAAAATCCCCCAGCAAATGGAAAGTAAATTTCAGTTCGACACCTTGAATATCGATGCCGGGGAAACACTGGGGCTGGCCGAGATATTCAGAAAAATCATCGACTACCGCAGTTCCTTCACCGCCAACCACTCGGCAGGAGTTGCCGCAACTTCCACAGCGCTGGCAAAACTGGCGCACTTTTCCGAGCATGAGTGCCGCATGATGTACATTGCAGGCCTTCTTCACGACCTCGGCAAACTGGCAGTGCCAACCGAAATCCTGGAAAAAGAGGGCAAGCTTACAGCCGATGATTTTGCCATAATGCGCAGCCACACCTATCATACCTACCGCGCCCTGGAGCCCATAAAACCTCTCAAAACCGTTAATGAGTGGGCTTCTTTCCACCATGAACGGCTGGATGGAAACGGATACCCCTTTCATATCACCGGACCCCAGCTTTCCCTCGGTTCACGCATCATGGCAGTAGCAGATGTTTCAACCGCCCTCCTGGAAGACCGGCCTTACCGGGCAGGAATGGCACAGGATGAAGCCACCAGGATACTTGAGCGCATGAGCAAGGATGCCATAGATGGCGACATAGTAAACATCCTCAAAGCCAATTTCGAAGAGGTAAACAGCCAGCGTATTATTGCACAGACCGAATCAGGCAAAGAATACAGGAAATATATCAGTTTTTGAACCAGTATTAATCAACGTCAGGCTCACAAAACAAGTGGATTGATTCCGGAGGGGACGTGAGCCATATTTTTTGCCCTCGCTGGATATTCAAGCCTTCGGCACGCTGGAGGTAACAAACCCATTCTAATCCAGCCGATACCTTCACAACATGATAGATCCCCTTGTTTTCAACATCAATCACTGTTCCCTGAAATTGGTTGGAGGTGCCTAACTGCTTGCTCATGCTGAGCCTTATCAGCTCCGGTCGGATACAGGCATAATTTGCCTTGTCTTGTTTATAAGCTACTTCCAGCTCCAGCCCACTGCCGGTTATAAATATGTTCGTGCCGGGACGCATTTTGCCGGCAGTTATGTTGCGGCACATTGTATAGCGGGCGGAAAAAAGCGAGGATGGCCTGAGAAATACTTCGTCCGGAGTTCCCATCTGGCATATCCTGCCTTTATTGAGCATGGCGATTTTCCGGCCCAGCGAGATCGCTTCCTGGAAATCATGCGTAACATGTACTACGGTGATATCCAGCTCCCTGTGCAGTCTTCTCAGTTCCTGCTGTATCATTTCCCGGTTTTCCGGGTCCAGCGAGCTCAAGGGTTCATCAAGTAATAGTATTTTCGGGCACACTGCAAGAGCTCTTGCCAGGGCAACTTTCTGCCTTTCTCCACCACTAAGGGTCACGGGATTTCTGTCCAGGAAACCTTCTATCCCGAAAAGCCCGCTCAGCCATTTCAATTTCTGCTCCTGAAGAGCGCGGTCGATCTTGCGCACCTTCATGCCAAAAGTGATATTCTCTCGCACTGTCAGATGAGGGAATAATGCCTGGTGCTGATATACTATCCCGATTCCTCTCTGTTCCACAGGAACATCAACCACAGATCGGCCTTCGATCACCAGTTCCCCTTCAGTCGGCGTTCTTATGCCGGCTATCGTCTCAAGCAAGAGTGTTTTACCCGAACCGGTTGGTCCAAGTATTATGTAATAATCGCCCTGTTCGATATTAAGGTTGATATTATCAAGGGCAAATCCTCTCAATTGTAAACAGAGGTTGTTCAGTTCAATCATATTTTGTCTTTTTAGCCAGCATCTTTCTCATTACAACGAAAACCAACAGGCTGATAACAACCAATATTGCTGCAATCGGAGCCGTGGCCGCCAGCCCATGGGTCTGAAGCCTCTCAAAAACCAGAACAGGCGCAATAGAAGGATGATAAGTGAGTATGATTACCGCCCCGAATTCGCTTATCCCGCGAGCCCACATCAGTAAACAGCCGGAAAATATGCTCTGCCATGCCAGTGGAAATGTAACCATCCTGAACACTTGCCATGGTGAAGCCCCCAGCGAACGGGCAACATTATCCAGCCTGATATCCGCTTTCTTAAAACCTTCTTTGGCAGATTCGATCAAAAATGGAATACTGACAAACATCATTGCTATAACAATACCGGCTTTGCTATCAACAAAACTGATACCGATGTTCTCAAATGCCCCTCCCAAAGCGAAATTCCGACCAAATACAAAAAGCAGTGCAATACCGGCAGCAGTGTGGGGGATAACAATAGGCAGGTTAACCAGGCCTTCCAGAAGGCCTTTGCCAGGGAAATCATAGCGGGCAAGCAGATAAGCCAGTGGAACACCGAATAAAAAACCAACTGCTGTGGCAATGAGGGCAGTATAAAAAGTCAGCCAGATAGAGCCAAGGACACGCTCGTCCAGGAGGTTTTCCCAGACGAGCGCGGGGTCGGAACCAAACACCAGCTTAAAGACTGGCAAACCTACGAACAGAACAATTACCAAACCAAGCAGGACGAAGGATATTACCAGCGAATATC
>JAQWDO010000127.1 GCA_028705415.1 Dehalococcoidales bacterium | reverse complement strand
GGAAGTAATCGAGGAGCACCTTGAACTGGTTGCGTTATGAGCATGAGCATAGAAGAGTTTCTGGCCTGCCTTATTTCAGCTTCTTCCTATGATAACCAAATCAGCCATATACAGCATATTCCCAGCCGCCCCGCCCGTTTTGGCGAGATGGAAGAACGCGTCTCCGAAAAAATAAAAATCACCCTGGAAAGGCTTCACATGTGGCCACTTTACACTCACCAGGCAGAAGCGGTAGATATAGCACTCGGAGGAGAAAATGTAATTATATCCACCCCCAGTGCAAGCGGTAAAAGCCTTGCCTATAATATTCCTGTTCTTGAGTCTCTTGAACGCCAGCCTATGTCCAGAGCTCTGTATCTCTTTCCTACCAAAGCCCTCTCCCGGGACCAGCTGCGCACACTTAATACCATTCATGAGGCTTTGGGGGTAGAAAAGCCGCCGGTAGCTGTATATGATGGCGATACCCCGTATGAAGAGCGCAGCGAGGTGCGTACCAAAGCAAGGCTGGTGATCACCAACCCGGATATGCTTCATATAGGCATGCTCCCCCGCCACGGAGACTGGGCGCGCTTTTTTTCCAACCTGCGCTACGTGATTCTGGATGAAGCTCATATTTATCGCGGGGTTTTTGGATCCAACGTATCACTGGTAATGCGCCGCCTC
Organism: Dehalococcoidales bacterium; assembly: GCA_028705415.1. Lineage (GTDB taxonomy): Bacteria > Chloroflexota > Dehalococcoidia > Dehalococcoidales > CSSed11-197 > CSSed11-197. Next base: position 2,569 of record JAQWDO010000127.1, on the reverse strand, counting down.
AGGAGGATCTGCCGCTATTACGGCTCAAAGCCGGTGTTCATCCTCTGCTCTGCCACCATCTCCAACCCGGGTGACCATGCCGAAGCCCTTACCGGGCTTCCTTTTAAAGTGGTGGATAATGATAGCTCCCCATCCGGGGAAAGAGAATTTGTGTTCTGGAACCCGCCTTTGGAAGATGCCGAGAAAGGCGGTCGTAAAAGTGCCAACAGTGAGACCTCGATGCTGTTTGCCGAACTGGTCAGCCGGGATATCCGCTCGCTGGTTTTTACCCGCTCCCGCCGCCTCACTGAACTGATTTATACCTATGCCAGGGATCGGTTGAAGCAGTTAAGCCCGGTACATGCCGGGCGTATCCAGCCCTATCGTGCCGGCTATATGCCGGAGGTGCGCCGCCGTATTGAAAATGATCTTGCCAGTGGCAAGCTTACCGGAGTAGTAGCAACCACGGCGCTTGAACTGGGTATAGATATCGGCCATCTGGATGCCACGGTGATATCCGGTTACCCCGGCACCATATCCAGTACCTGGCAGCAGGCTGGTCGTTCCGGAAGAAGCGAGCGCAAGGCACTTACCATAATGGTTGGCCGCAATGACCCGCTTGACCAGTATCTGATGAACCATCCGGAGGCGTTTTTTGAAGCACGCTTTGAAAATGCGCTGATAAACCCCTCCAATCCCTATCTTTTAGGCAGCCACATAATGTGCGCAGCCTGGGAACACCCGCTTACTGGTGCGGACCGGGAAATCTTTGGAGTGAAATTTGATGATACAATTAAGGAACTTGAGGGTACTGGCTCCCTGCGGCAGAGGAAAGGCCGCTGGTATGCTGATACTGGTGTGGCATTTCCGGCACGCGGGGTTGATATCCGCTCTTCGTCCGGGCCTTCGGTCAGCATAGTAGATACCTCCAGCGGCTCGCTGATAGACAGCGTGGAAAGAAGCACTGCTCTTTTCCAGGCTCACCCCGGTGCGGTATACCTTAACCAGGGGGAAAGCTATATCATAACCGAGCTGGATCTGGCCTCCTCAACCGCCAAAGCAAGCCCGGTAGATGCAGCCTACTATACAACCGCTGATGACCTTACTACCCTTCGCATTCTTAAAGTATTTGAAAGCAAGATGGTTGGCAATGTGGAAGTCTGCCTTGGCCGGGTTGAAGTAACTACATCTGTAATCGCCTACAAAAGAAAAGAACAGTATTCAGAAAAACTTATAGACAAGCTGCCGCTGGATCTTCCTGATGATATATTTACCACCGTGGGTTTGTGGTTTGACCTCCCCCGGGATGTAACTGCCGCTCTTTCCAAAGAAGGGCTGGATCTGGAAGGTGGGCTTCATGCTACCGAACATGCCGCAATCGGGATTCTGCCGCTCTTTGCCATGTGCGACCGCAATGATATTGGCGGCGTATCCACAGCGCTTCACATGGATACCGGCAAGCCCCAGGTCTTTATTTATGATGCCCATCCCGGTGGCATCGGCATAGCCGAAAAAGGGTATGGAATAATAACCCAGTTGTGGGAAGCTACTCTTAAGCTGGTGTCCAGCTGCCGGTGCGAGGAAGGCTGCCCGGGCTGCATTCAATCCCCCAAATGCGGTAATAACAATGAGCCTCTGGATAAAAAAGCGGCCGAGCGCATACTCAGAATGCTGCTTTACTAGCTAAAAACGGTCTTTAAGGTTTTTACGCTTGATAACCCTGGACCAGCTGCCGCCTTTGGCTTTCATTTCTATGATACGCGGGATATAGAAAAGATACGGAATAAGCAGCATCACAGATGAGTAGATGATGTAATCTACCCGGTCATAAATCAGCCATGCTATTATCGGAAAGCTGATCATGGCCAAACCGTAGCTTAAAGTAGGGAAGCGGGTAATGGCAAGCAGCAGTAGAAACACTCCGAATGCTATTGGCAGGCACCAAGGCATCAAAAAGATTATCACGCCGATGAGGGTTGCTCCGCCCTTGCCGCCTTTAAACTTGAGCCAGACGGGAAAGTTATGGCCGATAACCACAAACAAACCGGCAAGCATTTCAACTATCACAATAGTTTCGTCACCGGTGGAAAGCTGGCACAAAAAGCGTGCCAGTGCTACTGCCCCGGCACCCTTTAGAATATCTGCCGCCAGTACCATAACTCCGGGGATAAACCCCAGGCTGTAGAAGGTATTCATGGCGCCCATGTTGTGGCTGCCGATGGTGCGTATGTCAACACCTTTTACCAGCCTGCCGGCGATATAGGCAGATGGCAGGGAGCCGATAAAATAGGCAGCAATCACCGCCAGAACAGAAGCCAGTATCTCATTCATGTTTGTATAATTCTCCTTAAGATGCCTGGTTTCCAGACCAGGGCTTCATATCCAGCAGTTTAAGCCTGAGCCTGGTTTCGCCATTCCACTCATCCTGTTCCAGGTTAAACGCTATATCCATGCGGCTTTTAACGTCTTCCAGGTTATCACCCTGCCCGAATGCAACCACGTCCCACACCGCACCGCAGTTTTTCACCTGCAGCCTGAGATGTTTGCCGGTGGCGCCCATCTGCCGGCACTTTATTACTTCAACGCCACG
>JAQWDO010000126.1 GCA_028705415.1 Dehalococcoidales bacterium | reverse complement strand
TACCCAGCCAGGAAGCTGCCTGGTTTTTACCCCTGCTGGTTGCTGCCGGTGGCATTCTGGCATCCGTTATTGGCATCTTTTTCATTCGCGTTGGAGAAAAGCTGGAAATGACTGCCCTGTTAAACGCCCTTCGGCGCGGAACTATTGTAAGTTCGGTCCTTGCAGCCGGTTTTTCCTATCTGGCGGTATGGTTCCTCGGAGCTGACATTAAGCTGTTTTTCGCGATTATTACAGGCCTGGTTGCCGGTGTTCTCATTGGAGAGAGCACCAATTTCTTTACATCTTACGTATACAAACCAACCCTTAAAATCGCCGAGGCATCTCAGACAGGTGCTGGCACAAACATCATTGCCGGTTTCGGTAACGGCCTTCTCAGCGTTTTGCCCCCAATCATTATCATTGCCATCGCCGTCATTGCTGCTTACAAACTGGGTGATGTATATGGTGTGGCTATCGCTGGTGTAGGTATGCTTTCTACCCTGGGAATCCAGGATGCAACCGATGCCTATGGCCCAATTGCCGATAACGCTGGTGGAATCGTCGAAATGAGCGGCCTCCCCCACGAAATCCGCGATCGCACTGATGCCCTGGATTCACTTGGCAATACTACTGCTGCCACCGGTAAAGGCTTTGCTATCGGCGCTGCCGGCCTGACCTCTCTGGCTTTGCTTTTTGCATACGCAGAAACTGTCGGCATCACCGCTGAGGGAATCAACCTTCTTAAACCTGAGGTGCTTGTTGGCTTGTTCCTGGGAGCGCTTTTACCGGCAATCTTCTGCGCTCTTACCATGGATGCAGTTGGCAAAACCAGCTTTTCCATCGTCAATGAGGTACGACGCCAGTTCAAGGAAATACCCGGACTCATGGAAGGAACCGGTAAACCGGAATACGCCAAATGTGTAGATATCTGCACCAAGGATTCCCTCAAGAAAATGGTTATGCCCGGTCTCATTACCATTCTATCCCCCGTTCTCGTAGGAATAGTTCTTGGACCGGTTGCCCTGGGAGGGTTCCTTGGCGGAGCCATTGCTACCGGCCTTATTCTGGCAATTACATTTGCCAATGCCGGCGGTTCCTGGGATAATGCCAAAAAATGGATCGAGACAGGTGCCTACGGAGGCAAGGGATCAGCTGCTCATAAAGCGGCTGTAGTTGGTGATACCGTTGGTGATCCCATGAAGGATACCTCGGGACCAGCTTTGAACATTATGATCAAGCTGATAAGTATTATTTCCGTGGTGCTGGCTCCAATATTTGCCACTTTCGGCGGGCTTTTCTAAATCCACCCGTTAAGATAGTTATTACCCCGGCTTTCGGCTTCAATTGTAGTAAAGGGGCCATGGCCGGGGTATACTGTTATCTCCGGATCCATCTGAGTAACTTTTTTCAGGCTTTCTATCATTTGCTTTTCGTTACCTCCGGGTAAATCACACCTGCCGATTCCCCCGGCAAACAGCAGGTCGCCGGAAAACAAGACTCCATCTCCGGATAAACATATACTGCCCCGTGAATGGCCAGGGGTATGCAACACTTCAAGCTCAATGCTCCCGACACTTATTTTATCCCCTTCATCGATCAGTCCGTCCGGCTCGATTTTGGTACCTTCAGGCATACCAAGCAACATGCGCAGCAACCTGTCATTGGCAGTAGCCACATCACTTTTATGCATCATGATTGGAGCTCCGGTAGCCTCTTTTAATGCATTTGCGCCTGAACTGTGATCGGGGTGCCCGTGAGTAAGTATGATTTTTTCAATATTGATGTTCATTTGCCCGATTTTTTCCAGTATACGCTGGACTTCGTCTCCGGGATCAATGACAATGCCTTTTTTAGTTTCAGGGCATGCCAGCAAATAGCAGTTTACTCCGAATGTGCCAACCACCAGACTTTCAACCAACATTCATTTAATCTCCCGGCCTGTTATAGCGATGATTCTAGCACCGCTTTGATAATCTCATCAACTGCAAATAATCTTTTGACACTAACTGCATAAAGCTGGTATCTTTATTCAACCTGTTTATTATTATGAATACCAGCACTGTACTTATTATACTCATTGGTGGAGCCGTGGTTGTTTTCGGTGGTTTTTTCGGTATAGTAGCATTGTTTCAGTTCCTGTTAAATAAAAGCCAGCCCAAAACAACTCCAGTTCCAGAGGAAAACAGCCAGCCGAAACCGGTAGCCCAGCCACTCGCAGAGCCACCATACCGGGCGTTTTTTGGCTTGAAGCAGATTTCCCCATTGCTTGCAATCGGTGGAATTTGTCTTGTTGTTGTTCTGGTTCTCTCGGGTCAGCTTTCTGCGGAACCGGCTTTTCGTTTCACCGGAAGCGGAGAACCTTCCAGCCAAACCAGCCGGATTTTAGTTATTGTATTTTCCCTGCTGGCACAGTTACTGTTCATTGCAGTTGGCTGGATTATCGGAGCAAGCATCAGGAATTTTATCAACCGCCTGGATATGCCGCAGACAGCAGGCTTGCAAGCTCAACAGGTAATAATGATTGCGGCCAATATGATTGCCCTGCCTCAACTGATCGCCGCCTTTATAACCTTGGATATCTTTACCTATGATATCTTCAGTTTTCACTTGCTGCCGATATGGGCTTTTGCGGTTATCACAATGGTAGTCGGCGGCATTTTTATAATCTACCGGTTCTATAATATAATGCGCCAGAAGAACCAATAACATTATCAGGAGCTTGAATAACAGCGTGGAAGAAAACAACATCGCAGTAAGTATGGAAAAAATCGTATCACTTGCCCGCAGGCGCGGGTTTATTTTTCCCTCCAGTGAAATCTACGGCGGCCTCTCCAGCTGCTGGGATTACGGTCCGCTGGGCGTGGAGATGAAACGTAACGTCAAAAATGCCTGGTGGCAGGCTATGATCCATAACCGGGATGATATGGTAGGCCTGGATACCAGCATAATCATGCATCCCCGTGTATGGGAAGCCAGTGGCCATATCAGCGGCTTCAGTGATCCTCTGGTGGATTGCATTGAATGCAAACAGCGCTTCCGAGCTGATCATCTCACTACAGAAAACTGCCCCAACTGTGGCGGCAAACTAACCCAGCCACGTCAGTTCAACCTGATGTTCAAGACTTTTATCGGACCGGTGGAGGATCAGGCATCGATTGCCTACCTGAGGCCGGAGACCGCCCAGGGTATATTTGTTAACTTTGCCAACGTTTTGAATACCACCCGTAAAAAACTGCCTTTTGGTATCGGGCAGATCGGA
>JAQWDO010000125.1 GCA_028705415.1 Dehalococcoidales bacterium | reverse complement strand
GTGGATTGAAACGGGAAAGCGCAGAGTTTTGATGGGATTGATGATTGTCGCCCCTCGTACGGGGGCGTGGATTGAAACTGTTCATTGTTAACCTTTACAAACCATCTCTTTGTCGCCCCTCGTACGAGGGCGTGGATTGAAACCTAACTGCGGTAAAAATGAGTGGTCGTTTACCGGGGTCGCCCCTCGTACGGGGGCGTGGATTGAAACAAGTTAGTTGATCCTTGGGTGGTAGCATTACTCGTGTTACCCCATATCGCACGTTAGTTTCGAACGGGCACTGGAATGGCCTTTTAAGCCATTCCGTTCACCCGTTTTTTGTAACATACCCTGAAAATATTATGAATGTCGTTCCTTTCTATTATCCCTTGTTATTCTATTATTTAGTTGGCTGATAAAGTTAATAACAAAAAAGTTAATTCAGGACAATTTGTTAAAAACGGCTTATAAGTCGGCCAGCTTAATGCCTGGTAGCGGAAAGCAAAATATGGGTAAAGAATAAAAACGCATTTCATGATAATAATATTATCTCGATCTGCTTATCCCTTACCTTGTTTTGTAGTATAGTTATACTGCGTTCGGCTCGAAAGGAAAGATATTATGAACAGGCACAAGATTATACTACTCGCCATCAATATCCTGGGCGGCATGGCAGTAATCGGCAGTTATATTTACGGCATAAATGCCCAGCCTGGTGGCGCGGATGCCCTTTGGGGAGGGGTACCTGAAAACGCCAGGAATCTTTATGCAATATCCATGCTCATTGCGGCAGCCGGTTACTTTTTGTTTTTGTATTATTTGATGTTCGGGGTAGATCAATATCGAGCGGTGATCGGCAATAAGTTCAACTTCGGCGTAATTCACCTGTTGTTTTCGTTGATCCTGGTGCCTTCGGCATTCTGGATGCCGCTTACCAACCTGTACGTAGAAAATCCGGCAACCATCACCTGGATCGGCGTAGTAATGGCGCTGGTACTGGTCGGCATCGGTTCCCTGGGCCTGGCGTTGGCGCTTTTAATAATGAAGCCGTCTCTTTCGGTAAAAGCCCGCCGGCTGGCAATTGCCGGCTCTGTATATTTTACCTTTCATACCCTGGTAATGGATGCCATACTCTGGCCGCTGCTGTTTTTACAATAGGCTAAAGCCGGTTTCATTCTACAGCACCCTGTGGGATTGCATCGCTCACATGCGTGCCTGTGTTAAGTATGCCTGTAACACTGGTATTACCGGCAGAATTCTTCAATTTTAACCTGTTTTTAATCCCCACGAAATATTCCGGAAACATTTGCCGTTTACAATATGTGCGTGATTTAAATACGGCAGTTGCAAGCCGCGCCGGGTATGCAGGGACAAGTCCCGGCAATATTTATTAGTAAATATATTTAAGGAGAAGAAAGTGCCAGATACACAACAGAGCAAAGAGTACGTATTGAAGATGGTAAAGGAGCACGATGTAAAGTTTATCCGCCTGTGGTTTACCGATGTTTTGGGAATGCTGAAAAGCTTTGCCATTACCAGGTCTGAACTGGAGACGGCGCTGGAGGAGGGGATGGGTTTTGATGGCTCTTCCATAGAAGGATTTGCCCGCATCGATGAAAGCGATATGATCGCCATGCCGGATCCGGACACCTTTCGCCTGCTGCCCTGGCGCTCGAGAGAGAACAACAACGTAGGGCGCATGTACTGCGATATCCTCAAGCCCGGCGGGCAACCCTTTGAGGGTGATCCCCGTTACGTGCTAAAAAAGGTGCTGCGGCAGGCAGCTGATCTGGGGTATACCTATTATGTGGGTCCAGAGCTGGAATTCTTTTATTTCAAGGACTCCAAGAGTACGGAAACGCTGGATTCGGGCGGCTATTTTGATATGATCCCGCTGGATATGGCTACCGACCTGCGGCGTGAAACCGTTCTCTTGCTTGAACAGATGGGGATTGCCATCGAGTATTCCCACCACGAGGTAGCCCCCAGCCAGCATGAAATTGATATGCGCTATACCGATGCGCTTACCATGGCGGACAATGTTATGACCTACCGGCTGGTGGTCAAGCAGGTAGCCATGAACGCCGGTGTATATGCCACCTTTATGCCCAAGCCGCTGTTTGGCGAAAATGGCAGCGGCATGCACGTCCACCAGTCCCTTTTCAAGGGAGAGAGCAATGCCTTTTTTGATAAAAATGACGGCTACCATATCTCCGCTATTGCCCGCCATTACATTGCCGGTATCTTGAGGTATGCTCCCGAGTTTACCGCCATTACCAACCAGTGGGTTAACTCCTACAAGCGGCTGGTACCTGGTTACGAGGCACCGGTCTACCTCTCCTGGGCCAGGCGCAACCGCTCCGATTTGGTCCGCGTGCCGGAATACAAGCCCGGCCGTGAAAAATCAACCCGCATCGAGCTTAGAAGTCCCGATCCGGCCTGTAACCCTTACCTGGCTTTTGCCGTCATGCTTTCGGCTGGCCTGGAAGGCATCAAGAACAAGTATGAACTGTGTGCCCCCATCGAGGAAAACGTGTACGAGATGAGCGAACAGGAAAGGGCTGCCAAAGGTATCGGTACGCTGCCCTCCAGCCTTAACGAAGCCATCGGCCTGGCAGAAAACAGCCAGCTGGTGAAAAAGGCGCTGGGCGAGCATGTCTTTAAGGCCTTTATCCAGAACAAGAAGATCGAATGGGATAAGTACCGTATCCAGGTTACAGAGTACGAATTAAACCGTTACCTGCCCATTTTGTAGGGCATCTGGCCGCATTTAGAAAATCGCCTGCGGTGGTGGTATTATATAGCCCATGAATAAGCTGAGATTGGGCATGGCACAGATAAACGCCACTGTGGGCGATTTTACCGGCAACCGGGATAAAATCATCTCAAACATCAGCCGCGCTAGCAAGCTTGGCTGCGATATAGTTATCATTAATATCATATAAATTGGCTGAAACCAATTTCCCCTTGAGCGTAATGTAGGAATCTTCATAGTCAATCTGTCTAATAGTGCTGAACACTTTCTCATCATTGTATTCAATATGGCCCACGGCTTTGGATATGAACCTCATAGCGTCTCATACCTATCTGAGGCTATTTACCAACAGGCGCTGTAACTCTGGGATAGCTGTTTGCTTCTCAAACACAAGTTCGGAATCTGTCAAGCAAGGCCCACCAAGTAAGACTATTCCACACGTAAACATATCAACAATAATCGAATTTGGGTTTAGTTAATGATTCGATATGCGTCTGTCTGATAGCAGACTCTTCAGGCAAT
>JAQWDO010000124.1 GCA_028705415.1 Dehalococcoidales bacterium | reverse complement strand
CGGAAAGTTTGGTATCTTCTGGACAAAAAAGGGCTGGGGGTTAACCCCCAGCCCTTTTTTCTATTTAAGCAAAACCAGGCTTATCTGCTGACTCTTACTTTGCGATAGCAATCACTGCAATATACCGGTCTGCCCTGGCGGGGCTCGAAAGGTACTGTAGTGGACTTGCCACATTCGGCACATACTGCTGAATACATCTGGCGGTCAGATGAATAACTGCCGGAATTTCTGTTTCCATAGCTGTTGCCACTGCTGCCGTTACGTTCTGCTTTTCGTGCCTCACGGCACTCTGTGCAACGTTTGGGTTCGTTGGTGTAGCCTCTGGATTGAAAACTCTCTTGCTCACCAGCACTAAAGGTGAACGAAGCACCGCAGTCGGAACAGGTTAGTGTTTTGTCCTCAAAACTCATCGAATAGCCTCCTCTTTTATTATTTAGTTAGAGCTCGGGCTATCCAATACTTGATATAAACTTGAAAAGGTCTTTTAAAAAGACTGTTATAACCTAAACCGGAACTATATAGATATTGTACAATTATATTCGGTATTATGCAAATTATCGAAAACATGAAACCGCTTTTCTTTCTTATCCAGGCCGGAAGAAACCGTTTGTGCGCTTTTCAGGGTAATATTAGGAGATAATCATAAAGGATGCTATAGTTACAAACAGAAACCCTCTTGAAAGGATGGCGCCTCCCATCCTTCCTATTTATCCTCTCGCTGGTTGACAGCGAAGCTCATCTCAAAAAAATATTCGGTATATTTGAACAGGAATACTGCATGGAAACGTATAAAAGGCAAACTCAGGATTCGAGAGAAATTGGAGAAGAGATGAACAAAACTATTGCAGAAAAACGAAAAGCATTGGTTGATGAAAACCCTTCAGATACAAACCTGGCAGAAGAAGATCTTGCTGACGAAGCGGAAATGGAAGAGGATTTGGAAACCGATGAAGAAAAAAGGGATTTAATTGAGGATCAGGACGAAGATAGCCGGGTTATTAAAGATGCGGTACATACATATCTTCATGAGATTGGAAGGGTGGCTTTGCTTAGCGCCAGGGATGAAAAGGCGCTGGCTAAAAAAATCGAAGCCGGAAAACACATTCGTGATATCAAGTCAAGGTTTTTTGAGCAATATGGTGCAGCCCCTTCTCCAGTTGAGGTAGTGCTGCAAATGCTGATTGATTTGAGCAGGGCAAGGGACATCTTGCAACTCTTCAGGGAGGAGTTGGAACTTGAAGAATGCCCCTGCTTCAAGAAAGCATTATCCGAAATTGAAATACAGCAGAACCTGATTGATCTTATTGATCAGAGTTATATCCTGTCTATTTCCGAAAAAACAGGTAAACCCTCCGGTGAGGTAGAGCAGGAACTTGTCAGCCTTTCACTCAACATGCGGCTTCTACCCGGCGAAGTACTTTTAGCAGTTCCCGATGAAACTACATGGTATCAAATCGAGTCTCTCGCTCAGGAGTATGCCTTTGTTAATTCCATACCGCTAAACTCAAAAAAGCTGGAATCTTATCTTGGTGCTATTGAGATTGAAGCCGCAAGAGCTGAAAACAAATTGATCGAAGCCAACTTGAGGCTGGTGGTAAGCGTAGCCAAGAAACATACAGGCAGAGGCATGCCCTTTTTAGACCTTCTCCAGGAAGGCAACCTCGGCCTGATGCGAGGTGTAAAAAAATTCGACCACCACCGCGGTTTTAAGTTCAGCACCTATGCGACCTGGTGGATAAGACAATCCGTCACTCGGGCAATTGCTGACCAGGCGCGTACTATCCGTATTCCTGTGCATATGATTGAGGTTATTCACAGATTACTTACAACAAGCCGAAATCTTTGCCAGGAATACGGCCGTGAGCCTACACCCAAGGAAATCGGTATTGAAATGGGCTTGCCACCGGAAAAGATCAGGGAAGTAATGAAACTCGCACAGTTTACCATTTCTCTTGAAACCCCGGTTGGAGAGGAGCAAGACAGGCGGTTGGAAGATTTTATTGAAGATCCCAAAAGCATAGAGCCATTGGATGCAGCTTCACACCAGGTTTTAAAAGAAGAAATCAGGGGTGTACTTTCCACTTTAACGCCACGTGAAGATAAGGTTTTACAGCTCAGGTTCGGGCTTTCAGACGGGCGATCGAGAACCCTTGAAGAAGTGGGCAAGGAATTTAATGTAACCCGGGAGCGTATCAGGCAGATAGAAGCCAAAGCGTTGCGCAAGTTACGCCATCCCAGCCGCAGCAGCAAGCTAAGAGATTATCTTGAATAAAGATTACAGATACCACCCGGACCGCTAATCCAAAAGAGTATGCTTTTTGAAGAGCTTTAGTATTACGTGCAATTATAGGCAGCATGCAGGAAGCTGGCTCAGATTCTCTATCCCATCATATATCCAGGCTGGTAAATACAGATCTGGTTTCTGCCCATGGTTTTTGCGTTATACAAAGCAATATCAGCTTTTTCTATCAGTTCGGATATGCTGCCCTCTCCTTTGCTGGAGCTGATTCCAGCAGAAAAAGTGACCCTGCCCGCCGTTGGGAATTCATGTTCTTCAATACTCTTTCGAAGGCGCTCCAGAAACAGGCAGGCGTCATTTTCATTGCAATTCGGAATGAGTATTATAAATTCCTCGCCGCCCCATCTTCCAAAAACATCGGTGGAACGCAACATGAACCTTATATTGTTTACAAAACCAGACAGGACGCTATCACCAACGCTGTGCCCATATTTGTCATTTACTGTTTTAAAATGATCAAGGTCCAGGATAGTAATACAAAATGTTGTATTATACCTGGCTGATATTGCCATGTATTCTGTCAAGACTTCCTTCATTTTTCTGCGGTTATAAATGCCGGTCAATTCATCTATCTGGGACATAGCCGCCAGCTTTTCATTCATACCGGACAGCACTTTATCCTGCAGGAACAGTTTATAATGCCTGTTGTAGTTCAGGATATTCCCAATATATAGAAGAACCAGGAATACTGCTGCAATAATAAATTCACCGTTCCAAACTGAAAAATCAACCATTGTAAAATTGATAAATATCGCTAATCCTGCAAAAAAGGGGAATATCATTAAACCGGCGGTATACGGATTTTGCACACAGGTCAAAGTCAACAAGAAAGAGACAAGAAGAAAGGAGCTGAAACTGTAAACTCCATTTTCAAACATAAAGACTGCAAAATAACAACCTATTAAAATTATTAACACCTGAATGAGTGAGAGCACTGCTCCCAGCATCTTGTAACTCTTCTTCCGTTTACCTTT
>JAQWDO010000123.1 GCA_028705415.1 Dehalococcoidales bacterium | reverse complement strand
TGCCGGTATTTAACACTTTTGCCTTTCATAAGCCTCCTTCGGTTGTCCGAGTTTCATAATCCCTTTGGGAAGAATCCCGTTAAGTGGTATTATTATAGTTTGAAAAAATAATCGGCAAAGGCACGTGAAGCGGCCGGTTACAGGCAAGGAGAGTTGGGCCATGAGAGCAGTTATAACTGTTATAGGGACGGATAAAATAGGCATTATTGCCGGGGTTAGCGGGATTCTGGCAGATGCCGGTGTGAACATACTTGATATAACCCAGACTACCATGCAGGAGCTTTTTACCATGATTATGCTGGTAGACATCAGCAAGGCCAGCATCAGCTTTGAAGAGCTGTCTGGCGAACTCTCAGCCAAAGGGGATAAAATGGGCTTGAAGATACGCATACAGCATGAAGATATCTTCAAATCCATGCACGAGATTTAAAAAAGCCTTATTCACAAGCATACTGGAGAATAATTATGATAAGCCCGCGGGAAATATTTGAAACCATCAATATGATATCCAACGAAAACCTGGATGTAAGAACCATTACTCTGGGCATTTCGCTAAGGGACTGCTCGGACCCTGATATGGATGCGATGAGCCGGAAGGTGTATGAAAAAATCACCCGTATTGCTGCTAAACTGGTAAAAACCGGTGAGGAAATAGAGCGGGATTTTGGTGTTCCCATAATCAACAAGCGCATTGCAGTTACGCCCATTTCCATCATCGCTGAATGCTCCCGGGGGGATACTTCCAAAATAGCCATCGCCATGGACCGGGCTGCCCGCCAGCTTGGTGTTAATTTCATAGGCGGTTACGGCGCACTGGTTCACAAGGGGTACACGGATGGTGACCGGCGTTTGATAGCCACCATTCCCCAGGTGCTTGCCGATACCAGCAGTGTATGTTCAGCGGTTAACGTTGCAACCACCAAAGCCGGTATCAATATGGATGCCGTTGCCCAGATGGGCTCTATCATCAAGCAAACCGCCCGTCTCACTGCTCGTAATAACAGCATCGGTTGCGCCAAGCTGGTGGTATTTGCCAATGCACCGGAAGATAACCCTTTTATGGCGGGTGCTTTCCACGGCACAGGAGAGCCGGAGTGTGTTATAAACGTGGGTGTCAGCGGGCCTGGAGTAGTCCACAGCGCGCTTAAAAAACTGAGCCCCGAGGCAGATTTCGGCCAGATTGCCGAGCTCATCAAGAAAACCGCCTTTAAAATAACCCGCATGGGTCAACTGGTGGCAAACGAAGCCTCCCGCCGGCTGGGTATTCCCTTCGGGGTGGTTGATCTTTCCCTTGCCCCTACGCCGGTTATCGGTGATAGTGTTGCCCATATCCTGGAGGAAATGGGCCTGGAAAAATGCGGTACCCATGGCACCACTGCCGCTCTTGCGCTGTTAAATGATGCGGTTAAAAAAGGCGGTATTATGGCCAGTTCCCATGTGGGAGGGCTTTCCGGAGCGTTTATACCGGTAAGTGAGGATGCCGGGATGATAGATGCAGTAAAATGCGGTGCGCTTTCGCTGGAAAAGCTGGAAGCCATGACTTGCGTATGCTCGGTGGGGCTGGATATGATTCCCGTACCTGGTGATACATCACAGCAAACCATATCTGCCATCATAGCCGATGAGGTAGCGATAGGCATGGTTAACAATAAAACCACAGCGGTGCGCATAATTCCGGTTGAGGGCAAAATTGCCGGAGACCCGGTTGAATTCGGCGGCCTGCTGGGCGGCGGCGTGGTTATGCCGGTAAGCCGGTATTCAAGCGATGTGTTTGCCAGCAGGGGCGGCCGTATACCTGCACCCATTCACAGTTTAAGAAACTAAATGTAAACCAGCCTACCCTCCACCTTTGAAGAGGCATTCTGGTGGTTAAGCAGATACTCTTCCACAACTTCGGTTACCGAGGTTGTGATTATTTTGGATTTACCGGAACTCGCAAGCTCCTCCAGGCTGATATTAAGGTAACTGTCACAGTTGGCTATGTGGTAACCCACCAGGCTTACCGTGTAGCACTTGCTCTCATCCACCGGCTCTCCATCAACCGCCAGTGAAGCCAGCGCTTTTTTTCTGTCATCATAGATTGCGCAAACCTGTTTGTTTACCTGGTAGCATTCCCCTTCACCGTTGCGGTTTTCCGGCCGCATGATGTGGGCAAATATCTTTTTCAAGTGCGAACCGGTAACATGGTAGCGGGTCAGATAATCATCATATGGGAATATCGAGCGGTAGTCCTTAAGCGTTACCACCGGGCCGAGCTTTTCCCCGCGGATGGAGCCGGAGCCAAGCAGAACCACATCACACTCTGCCGCCTCGCGCAATGCATCGGCAAACAGGTTGCCGAGGGAGGTTTCTATTTCCCGCCTGGGGTGGGTAAGTTCGGTGCTCAGCTTGCAGAGGATGGCGTTGTATTTACTGTCCACTTCATCTTTGAAGGTGTTTATGAACTCTTGAAGATGGCTGTCCGGCTCGGCGATGCCTTCCACTATTGGTATAAGCTGCCATTTGTAATCCACCACACTGTTGGTATCATCATCCACCAGTATGTCAAACCGGCCTATCTGGTCTGTTCCAACCCCTGCCTGGGCTATTAAAATATTGTTAACTTTTGCCGGTTTATCCAGTATGGTGTGGGAGTGCCCGCCAATTATGATATCCACACCCCACTCGGGGTCAAGCATGGCAGCCAGTTCCAGGTCAGATTCAAACCCGATGTGGGTAAGCAGTATGGTAAGGTCTATATCGTCATTTTTATAAGCATTGGTTATAACCCCAACTTCATGGCTGGCTTCTTCAAGACTGATGAAGCTGCCAACCAGGGGGTCTTTCTTAAGCGCATCCACCACCTTTTCGGTAATTATCCCGGTAAAGAGGATGTCAAAACCGGCCTTCTTTAATACAACGTAAGGGTGCATAAGGCGCTTGTTGTACTTATGGATGTAGAGGTTGGCGTTAACTATCGGGAAAGTTGCCACCTTCTCCAAAAAAAGCAGATGCGGCAGGCCGTAATCAAACTCATGGTTGCCCAGCGCTACCACATCCGGCGCCAGGTAGTTCATTATTTCCATGGTGGAAACGCCCTTGTATTCTGCATCTATAAGCGAGCCCTGCACCATATCCCCGGCAATAACATAAAGCACGTTTTCCTCTTCCGCGCGCACCTTGTTGATGTAGCCGGAAAGAAGCGCCAGCCCGCCTATCATTTTGGTTTCTCCACTGCGCAGTTCTGCCAGAAAATCGCCGTGCATGTCATTGGAGTGGAGGATGGTAAACTTTTTGATCTTGCCCATTTTACTGCTCCCTTTAAGTAATGCTTTTTGTAAAACATGCCA
>JAQWDO010000122.1 GCA_028705415.1 Dehalococcoidales bacterium | reverse complement strand
CACTCCGTCCAGAAAACTTTCCCTCCCGAAAAACACATGTACCGGAACAACGGTTATACCAAGCATTTCTGCCAGTTTGGCAGGGATATCCGAGGTACTATCGGTAACAATCTTAACGGTCATGTTTTGTTCCCCCTGCTACATTGATAAATGTTCTCATATGCAATTATGCGTGTCAAGTAGATACAGCTTCATTGCTGGCCAGTCCAGGTGAAAACCCGGCTGGACCAGGTTCTTTCCAGAGCTTTAAGTAAAACGGTCTGGCGCGGATCGGGTAAATTCAGCAGGCTTGGTAATTCCGGTTGTTTTAGTAACCCGGTAAACGGGCACTGTTTCTTAAACTCCTGGATAGTCGTCCAGGCGCCTCCATACAGCATGTAGTCAATCTCTTTGATATGAGGCTCCAAATACTCCCGCAAGTAGCTGCAGGCGCGAGTAAAAAACACCTCAATCTGCTTTTCCCGGTGACGGGCAAACCGATTAGCCGATGAACCTCCCTGTCTGTGGCGACCGTGTACCAAGCCGGTACCGACTTTGCTGGTAATCAGATTCTGCCCTTTGCTAACCCCGAAGGCAAAACTCCCCAGGCGGATAAGTATAATCCCGATAACATACTGACCTTCCAGTATTTGAATCAGTGGCGCGGTTTCGATGTAACTGGCAGCCAGAGCTTTACCAACAGGGAAAGGGGGCAGAACCAGGTTATGTTCAGTTTCTGTATTCTGCCTCTGGCTGAAAACTGCAAACCCCGTGCTGCTTCCTTGCGCCCGTATTTTAACTTCCTCCGGGAGCACTATGCCTCCGGGCAGCTGCAGGTCATCGTCTTTTTTTATCGGAGGAGAATACAAAGATGTGCCGGTACCCCGGGTAGAAGCAAGTAAGCCAATCATCCGGCGAACAGCTTCCGGGTTCATTCGCTTTTCTGACAGGTTCTCTTTCCAGTTCATGCCAGTTTTACCACGGTTACCCCATCACCACCCTCATCGTTTTCTCCCGGCCTGAACGATTTTACCAGCTTCTGACGGGAAAGATAGTCCCGCACGATCTGGCGCACTACACCGGTGCCATAGCCATGTATAATGCGTGCCGAATCAAGGTTAGCCCCTATGGCGCTGTCCAGGTAGCTTTCCAATTCCAGTTCAACCTCATCTGCTCGCTTGCCACGCAAATCAAGCTCCATGGAAACGTGTTGCCTTGGTATTCTGGTTCTGCCGGTATAAGTCTTTTCTTTTCCTTCCCCTTGCGCCTTTACCTTGCTGACACTGGTGCTGTCGACGGTGAAGCGAAGCGAACCGGATTCAGCTGTCACCTGACCGGTTGAACTGTTAAATGCAATTACCCTGGCTTCCATGGCCAGATCATTCAGCCATACATCATCGCCCGGATGTATTTCACTGGTTTCAGCGTTGCCCTCCGGCTCATTTACTTGATATGTTGAAGTTTCCCTCAAGCGCCTGCGCACCTTTTCAAGCCCGCCTTTTGCCATCTCCAGCTGTTCTTTCGACCTGTTTTTACGCAAGATGGCTGAAATATCGCGTATTTCCAGGGTGAGGCGCCCGATCTCCATAACCGCTTCATCCCGGGCGCGGTTTAAGATATTTTCTTTTTCTTTTTTAAGTTTATCCAGTTCTCTTGACAGTTCCAGGCGCAATTTTTCGGCTTCCTTTTTCGCCTCTTCTGCCTCCCGGCTGTCATTACGGGCCCGGGTTTGCTCATTTGCCAGTTCAAACAGCAACGAATCGAGCTGACGGTCCTGCGAAGAGAGACGTTCTTTTGCCGCCTCAATTATATAGGCAGGTACGCCCAGGCGGGCAGCCGTAATAATTGCATTGCTGCCGCCCGGTACCCCGGGGACAATTCGATAGGTTGGCAATAGAGTTACCGGATCAAACTCGAAGGCTGCATTTTTTATTCCGGTCGTTGTATGCGCCAGGGCTTTCAGTTCATTAAAGTGGCTGGTAGCTACAGTCATGGTCCCCTGCTTGAACAGATAACTGATAATGGCTGCTGCCAGCGCTGAGCCCTCAACCGGATCTGTGCTGGTTCCCAGTTCGTCCATAAGCACCAGGCTGTTAGCAGTTGCCAAATTGAGTATCCGGCTGATATTTCCCATATGCCAGCTAAACGAAGACAGGGTTTGTTCTATACTTTGTTCATCTCCAATATCAGCATAAACTCCATCAAAAACCGGTAGTTGTGTTGCTGAATCTGCCGGTACCGGCAGCCCGGCCTGTGCCATAAGACAAAACAGGCCAATGGTTTTTAATGCAACGGTTTTACCCCCGGTATTCGGTCCGGTGATGATCAAAGTCGAGTATTCCCGGCCGATTTCCAGATCCAGCGGAACTGCCCTGCCTTTTAACAGGGGGTGGCGCGCCCTGACAAGCTTTAGTGTTCTGTCATCACCCAATGCGCTGATCCGTGGTTCGAACGCTCCAACCGAATATGCATACCTCGCCTTGGCAAGTTCGAGGTCAATCCTTGCAACCAAATCTATATTGGAAGCTATCTCTTCACTGTAACTGCCTACTTTTGCGCTTAAACCGGCAAGTATTTTTTCTATTTCTCTTATTTCTTCCAGTTCGAGCTGCTTAAGTTCGTTGCCTGTATCTATGGTTGACCAGGGTTCAATAAAAACAGTAGCCCCGGTATTGGAAACATCATGCACTATGCCCTTGATATCCTTCTTGTTCTCAACTCGTACCGGCACCACGTAACGCCCTTCACGCTGGGTTACAATCGCCTCCTGCAAAGCCCTGGATGCTTCTTCGGATTTCACAATTGAATCCAGCTCTCTGAGCAGTTTTTCCCGAACCCATTTCAGCTCACTTCTGATCTGGGCAAGCCGTGGCGATGAAGACGAAAGAACCTCCCCTCCCGGGCTGATAGCTCTGGTGATATCTTTTTCCAGCGCTTTTAAATCCACCATCCGTCCGGCAAGGCATGTAATAAGAGGCAAATCTTTTCCCCGGCTGCAGATAACTGCCTGAACCCTTGAACAGATATTTACCGCCTGCGCGATATCTAACAACTGGAGAGTATCAAGCACTTTGCCTCTTGCGGCTGCAAGGGTAAAAGCCGTGATGTCCTTGATTCCATCAAGGCTAAACCCGGGCTCAGATTCCATAAGTTTCCTGGCTTCCGCCGACTTTGCAAGTGCGTCACTGACCTCATTGATATCAACTGAGGGCTCCAAAGCCAGAACCATTTCACGGCTTCTGGAAAAGCCGGTAAACCCCGCGACTATTTCGAGTATGCGGTTAAATTCCAGCAGTTGGCGACTTTTCAAATCCATAACCAGTTTCTCCGAAATATAATATCATATATCAAGCCTCC
>JAQWDO010000013.1 GCA_028705415.1 Dehalococcoidales bacterium | reverse complement strand
CCGACGCTCTTCCGATCTGGTTGTATTCAGAGATGTCTTTCAGTGGTTTTCGCCGTTGCGGTGTGATGATTGTGTCTTCAGCCGGGTAACCAACAGAGAGCAGTATTTCAATCTTTTTGCTTCCGGTTATTCCAAGTACTTTTTTGGCTTTTGCTTCATCAAACCATCCAATCCAGCAGGTGCCAAGACCGAGTTCGGTTGCTTTCAGGACGAAATGTTCCCCGGCGATGCCGATATCTATCAGGTGAAAGTCGGTCTTTCTGATAGCCCCGCCTGCTGCCGGCAGCCACTGGGGATCGGATACTATCACCACCAGAACCGGAGCCCGGGCGGCAAACAGGGTTCGCCGGAAGATTCCGCTGAAAGCTTCCCTGGCAAATATTTCCTTTAATGGTTCATCGTCGATTATTATGAATTTCCAGGGTTGTGCGTTGCAGGCGGAGGGGGCAAGGCGGGCTGCTTCGAGGCATTGATCTATTTTTTCCCGCTCGACAGGTTGTGGCGAGTATTTCCGAATGCTTCTCCTTGCTTTTAAAGCGTCGTCCAGTTCCATTTTTATTTTTCCCTGCTGTCAAGCATTATTGTTACCGGTCCATCGTTGACAATGTGCACCTGCATCATCGCCTGGAAGCGCCCGGTTTCGGTTTTGAGTCCGCTGCTCCTGCATTTTTTTACAAACAGTTCGAACAAGTTTTCCGCTTCCTCTGGTGGGGAGGCCCGGGTGAAGCTTGGCCGGCGCCCTTTGCGAGTATCGGCCAAAAGGGTGAACTGGCTTACCAGCAGCAGTTCCCCCCCAATGTCCAGGACCGAAAAATTTAACTTTCCACTGCTGTCGGCGAAAATGCGCAGGTTCAATAACTTGTTTACCAGGTAATCGATATCATCTTCAGTATCACCACTGGCTATTCCGGCAAGTATGCATAAACCATTACAAATGCTGCCAGCAGTTTTACCTTCGATGACTACTCTGGCTGAGCTCACCCTCTGGATCAAGGCTTTCAACAGGTCTTCTCCAGCTTAAAGACCACCGGATTATCGGGGTCGGGGCAGGCAACGATTGCAGTACCCTGTTCCTTCTCCCAGGGGAAATTGCCTCCAAAAGCCAGCGCCTGGGCGAAAGGAAAAAGTGTATAGTGGGCCCAGGCACACATTCCGTCTGGAGTTTTTTGCCCGATAATAAATTCATCCCCTTCTTTGTGGCCTGCTTCGCAGCAGCCTTTTTGGGAAATAATTCTGGCTTTTATATCCATTACATTCCTCCCGGTTAATAACCGTTCTCCGGTCAGAGTTAGCGGCCGAAAGGGCATACCGGGTACTGGCATGTGGCACAGTTGAGGCACAGGCCTCCATAACCGTATTCAACAGCCTCTTCCCGCGTGATTATTTCTCCGGCAAGCAGTCTTGGCAGCACCACTTCGATGGCGGTTGTATGAAACAATCCGCCGGCAGGCGCACCGAGTATCGGGGTTTTATCCAGAACTGCCAGTAAACCCATAGCGCCTGGCATTACCGGCATACCATATTTGATAATCGTAGCTCCGCTCTTTTTTATTCCTTCCATGGTTACATCATCCGGATCTACTGAAAGGCCTCCGCAAGTAGCAATCATTTCAGCCCCACAGTCCTTCATCTCGTTTATTGCGTGAGCAATTTCTTCTTCAACGTCAGGAACGATTTTTGAACAGCAGATATCTGCTCCCAAAGGCAACAGTTTTGAACGCATAATATCGATGAACTTGTCCTGGATTAGCCCGTTATAAACTTCATTGCCGGTAACCACTATGCCCACTTTCTTAACCACATATGGCTTGATGCTTACTGCTTTGCCGGCAGATTTGGCAAGCTCTTCAACCTGCCGGATTTTTTCCTCCTCGATAAAGAGCGGGATTACTTTTGCGCCGGCTACAACTTGTCCGCAGTCAACTGGCGTATTGTTGTGCAGAGTGGCCACAGAGATATATTCGATGCTGTTGATTTTGGCAAGCAGCTCTCGGTTAACTTTTAACAAACCCTTAACAGAAGCCCTGGTGTTGAGCCTGCCTTCCTTTACCTTCCCCGGTTCAGTGTTCTCCCCCGCGATGGCGGCTGCCAGTCTGATTGCAGCTTCTTCTTCGTGCAGGGTTTTTCCGTTTTGCCCATCATCAACGTATATGTGTTCCTTGCCCATGCTGATTAATTCCGTGATATCGGCCTCAGTGATGATATGCCCCCGCCTGAAGCGGGCTCCTTTGTATTCCCCGGGGATTATCTTGGTCATGTCGTGAGCGATTGTCATCCCCACAGCATCTTGTGACCTGACTTTTTTAAGCACTATGGCATACTCCTTTTTGCATATTGTAATTTTAACAGTTCATAATCCGCGGGAGTGTTGATATTGGTCAGAACCCCCGGGTCGTTTACTTCTACCTTGAGAATATCTTCCGGGAAATGCAACAGCAGTTCTCTTCCGCCGACATCACCTTTAAGAGACAGCAGATCCCACAGGTATCTGCGTTTAAAAACAATCGGGTTACCCTGTTGGCCATGGTAAACCGGTATGGTTATTCCTTTTGAAGAAGCCCCTGCCTCTCTTAGCAGCAGATTATAGGTTTTGGTTTCGGTAAGCGGCTGGTCTGCAAGTGCTATCATAAACAGCTGGCAATCATGGCCTGCCCGCCCGAGCCCCTGGCGCAGTGAAGTAGACATACCGCGCATGTAATCCGGATTATTGACGACTTCGGCTTTTACCATCTTGGCAATTTCCGAAGTTTTTTCAGCCATTGCTCCAACTACTACGATTACTTCTTCTGCATTGGATGCCATGACATTGTCCAGAGTTATACCCATTATAGTGGAGTACCCCAGAGGCAGTAATTGTTTGAGGCTTCCCATGCGCCGTGCCATTCCTCCGGCCAGCAATATCAGGGCTGTTTTGTTTGAAATATTTTGTATGGACATGATTTTACAGGTGTAGTATTGCACTTACTTTTTTTTACGTCAAACCAATTCATCTTGCCAGGCAGGTATTTTATACATATACTTTAAACATGTCGGGAGAAAAAATACTTCTTGTAGAGGACGACCCTTCACTGGCTGAGGTTCTCAGGTATAACCTGTTAAAAAACGGTTACCGGGTGGTGGCTGCGGGTGACGGGTACAAAGCTCTTGAAGTGTTCCGTTCAGCTAAGCCGGATATAGTGTTACTGGATGTGATGCTTCCGGGCTTGGATGGTTATGAAGTTTGCCGCCGTTTGCTGAAAGAAAGCAGCACTCCTGTAATAATGCTCACTGCCCGTGGTGAAGAAATGGATAAGGTTCTTGGTCTGGAGATAGGCGCGGATGATTATATTACCAAACCGTTCAGCATGCGGGAATTGGCTTCCCGCATCAAGGCAGTATTGAGAAGGCGCCAGCCCCAGAGAGAAATGGGAAGTGGTGAGGGGATGTCAGAGGGAATAATATCCATTTCCGGCATTACAATTGATTCCTCACGGCACCTGGTTACTGTAGATGGCAATCCGGTGGAGCTGGGGCCGAAGGAGTTTGAACTTTTAACGGTACTTGCCAGCAGCCCCGGAAGAGTATTCGGCCGGCAGTACCTGCTGGAGCGCATCTGGGGATATGAATATGCCGGCAATACACGCACCGTTGATGTACATATCCGCTGGTTGAGGGAAAAACTGGAAAAGGATCCGGCTAAGCCTGAAAAGATAATAACCGTGCGTGGTTTTGGTTACAAGTTTGAGGTGGGCAGTATTGATTAGCTCTGTTCGAAAAAGCCTGCTTCTTTTTGTATCCGTCCTGGTGCTGGTAAATTCCCTTTTCTTCATTACTTATGTTTTGCTGGTATTAACACCGGGAACTTCTTTTTGGGCTATAGTTTTGCACCTTATTCTGGTTACATTGGCCAGCTTTGTTATTTCTTTACTGGCAACTGTGTTTTTTGCGCGTTTCGTGACCGGTCCTCTGCACGTAATCGGTGATTTCCTTCAAGGTTTAAGACCGGGGGTGCGGTATAAAAAACTCGAAAATTCCCGCAATGACGAAATCGGTGAACTTGCCCATGTGGCAAATAAACTCGCCGAACGAATAAACGAAGATTTCCACCAGCTCTCAATTGAAAAAGATAGTCTGGACCTGGTGCTTTCGCGCATTGGAGATGGAATATTTGTGCTGGATGGGGAGGGGGTTATCCGGAGCATCAACCCTTCGGCAGAAAACATTTTCGGAATAAGTGCAAAAACAGGCCAAGGGATGAGTTTCATTGAAGCTGTCAGGGATTATGAACTGGAGAAGCCGGTAAGACAATGCCTGAAAACCAAAAAGCCGCAACAGGAATACCTGGATCTTCGTAACAGGGGGTTGTATCTGGGAATGATAGTTACTCCCCTGGCAACCGAGCCCGGTTGTCTGGTTCTGGTGCAGGACCTGAGCCGCCTGAAGAAGCTTGAAATAATCAGAAAAGATTTCATTGCCAATGTCTCTCACGAACTTAGAACGCCGGTTTCTTCTATCAAACTGTTATCCGAAACACTGGAGAATGGAGCTCTGGAAGATCCGGCGGTATCGCTCAAATTTCTAAAACAGATAAATCAGGAAGCAGGTAAACTGGAAGGCATTGTCCAGGGCATGACGACTCTGGCTCAGATAGAAAGCGGAGAAGGGCGCCTGAAAAAGAAGCCGGTTGATATATGCAAGCTGGCTGGGCAGGCCGCCGAACGTTTACGGGAAATGGCTGACCGGAACGGGCAAGAGCTTGAAGTCATTTTGCCCGGGAATGGAGTAATGGTGATGGCTGATGCGTCTCAGCTTGAGCAGGTGATTTACAATATCACACATAACGCCATCAAGTTCACTCCGCACGGTGGTAAAGTAAAGATTCAGGTCACCTGCGATGGCTTGCAGGTCGTGGTGAGTATCAGCGATACCGGTTGCGGTATTGATCCGTCAGACCTGGAACGCATATTCGAACGTTTCTACAAGGTCGACAAGTCCCGTAACAGCCGGGGGAGCGGGCTTGGCCTGGCCATCTCGCGTCATATTATAGAGGCTCATGGCGGGCACATATGGGCTGAATCGGAACCAAACAGGGGAAGCCGTGTATCCTTCTCTCTCCCATGCTGACCCCGCCTTCAGTCAAAAATTTTACCTCAATTTAACATTAACTTAAAAGTCTTTTAACAGTCTCCTGTTATTATAAGCATGATGAGATACAAGAATGATATTAAACAGGAGGTATATTTTGGAGATAATCACCATCGCCCTTGTGGCACATGATGCCAGGAAAGAAGAAATGGTTCGCTTCGCTGTAAAACATGCTCATGTTTTAAAAAAGTTCAATTTGGTTGCTACCCGTTCTACCGGAGAGATGATAATCGAAGCAACCGGTTTGAAGGTTACTCTGCTGTTAAGCGGTCCCCAGGGAGGGGATCAACAGGTAGGCGCAATGGTGGCGAGCGAAAAATGCAAAGCAGTTATTTTCCTGAGGGATCCGCTGACTGCCCAGCCCCACGAGCCGGATATTACTGCTCTTCTCAGGGTATGCGATGTGCATAACGTACCACTGGCAACCAATCTGGCAACCGCAGAAGCGGTTATAGGTTACTTATCCCGGGAGAACCTTTGAAAATAGCTCCCTTCGATTCTTGTGAAGGGTTTTACATAACATTTTATTTGTATGGAGAGAATATAAATGAATAAAAAACAGATATTGTTGATTCCTTGTATTGCAGGGGCAATGGTTCTTTCCCTGACCGGTTGCAGCGAGCAGGGTTCTATAGATAACGGACTGTCTGGTTTTATCGATGTTACCGGTTCCAATACGGTCACGCCCATATCCACTCTTTTTGCTGAGGAGTTCATGAGTGACAATCCCAAGGTGAATATTGCAGTTTCAGGACCTGGTTCCGGGGCTGGTATCGCAGCACTCATCAACGGGACAACCGATATTTGTCAATCCTCCAGACCTGTTAAACAAGCGGAGATAGACCAGGCGGCCACCAGGGGAATAAATGTAGTAGAAACCAGGATTGCGACCGATGCCATTGCGGTAATTGTCCACCCGGCAAATCCGGTAACAGAACTCACTATAGAGCAGCTGTCGGGGATATATACCGGAGCGATCACTAACTGGAAACAGGTAGGCGGGTCTGATGCACCAATTGTTGCTCTTGCCCGTGATACCAACTCCGGTACACATGTTTACTTAAAAGAGGCAATTGTCCAGATGGAAGGGCTTCCAGGAGAGGATTCCAGTCTGGAGTATGGTGGATCGGTTCAACTGCTGCCTTCTACATCGACCGGAGTCACTCAGGTCGGCCAGAATCCGAATGCTGTATTCTATATTGGTCTGGGGTACATGGAAGAGTCGGTAAAAGCCCTGGGGATCAAGAAGACCAGTGATTCCTCCCCGGTTCTTCCCAGCCTGCAGACAGCACTTGATGATACCTATCCGGTATCCCGCGGGCTCTTCTATTACACCGATGGGGAACCGGAAGGATTAATCAAGGCTTTTATCGATTTTGCCCTGTCGGATGAAGGGCAGGCTCTGGTGGAGTCAGCCGGATTCGTGCCGGTAGTTAAATAGGAAAAGTTGCCGAACGCAGCCTCCCTGGGGAGGCTAAGTTCGATATTGGCAAAGGCAAAACTTAAATGTATGATATAGCCGCCGAGAATAAAAAAGGTTAATGAGAATTATGTTTCCCTTTGACAGATCTAATGGTGCAGCTTCCGGCAGCTTGCTGTCTGCCCGGCCCAGATGGGGCGAGAAAATTATTGAGAAGGTGATATTTGCCAATGGCATGCTGGCCATAATTGTGCTGCTGGGTGTACTTTTTATTCTGCTCAGGCAGGGAATCCCGGCGCTGGTTGAGACCCCCATTCACAAATTTTTATTTGGAACTGCCTGGTATCCCGTTTCAGATCCACCGACCTTTGGAATACTTCCATTCTTTGTTGCAACCATGTGGGTTACAGTTGTTTCTACGGTTCTGGCGGTGCCAATAGGAGTTGGAGCTGCAATATTCCTGGCCGAAATCGCCCCCCGCAAAGTTGCCGATGCGGTCAAGCCCATTGTAGAGCTGCTGTCCGGTTTTCCTTCAGTAGTAATGGGGTTTATCGGCCTGGTGCTTCTGTCTCCGTGGATTCAGAACACCCTGGGTTTAAATACCGGTTTAACCGGTATTACGGCGGGTATCATGCTGGCAATGATGAGCCTTCCGATAATTGTAAGTGTTTCCGAGGATGCACTGCGAGCAGTTCCGGAAGATTTTCGCCAGGCAGCTTATGGGCTGGGTTCAACCAGGTGGGAGGTTATCTGGCATGTTTGTGTACCATCTGCGCTGTCCGGAATATCAGCAGCGGTAATGCTGGGCGTGGGCCGTGCTATTGGGGAGACCATGACGGTCTTGATGGTAGCGGGCGGAGCGCTTGCATTACCGGAACTCCCGGTTGATCCGATGATGCCGATGACGGCTGCTATTGCTTCCGGGATTGGCAACGCGGTACAGGGAGGCCCTCAATACCATGCCTTGTTTGCTATTGGGCTGATACTGTTTCTCCTGACTCTTTTCGTAAACCTGATTGCTGCGCGAGTGCTGGAAAGGCAGAAGCGCAAATTTACAGCCGGATAAAAAATGGAAATCAAGAATATAAAAAGCCGTTATTTGACCCAGCGGGTGGCGATAGTCATTCTCGCTGTTTCTGCTCTGCTGGTGATTATTCCGGTCATTGGCATAATCATCTACATGATCGCCAATGGCTACAGCTCCCTGAACTGGGAATTTCTTACTGCATCGCCGGCTCAGGCCGGCAAAGCCGGAGGGATTCTGCCGGCAATTCTGGGTACGGTATACCTGATGCTGGGCACTATATTATTTGCTTTGCCGGTTGGAATAATGGCTGGTGTATATTTGAGTGAGTATACCCGTGCAAACTGGTTAACCCGCCTTATCAACATGGCGATTATCAATCTGGCTGGAGTTCCCAGCATAGTTTTCGGGTTATTCGGGCTGGCGGTTTTCGTCCTTGGTCTCAATCTGGGTATGTCCCTGCTGGCTGCCAGCCTGACTTTAGCTGCTCAGGCTCTGGCCATGACCATTACGACATCACGGGAAGCCATCATAGCGGTTCCTAAAGAGTATCGAGAAGGATCGCTGGCGATCGGGGTTTCAAAGTGGCAGACTATACGCCATATAGTGCTGCCCCAGGCTTCACCCGGAATTCTTACCGGAGCAATTCTTGCCATGAGCAGGGCAGCCGGAGAAACGGCTCCCATAATTGTGGTTGGGGCAGCGTTTCTGGTTGGCGGCTTGCCGGTTTCGCCGTTTGACCGCTTTATGGCCCTGCCTTATCATCTTTATACGGTATCTGCTCATATTCCTGGCATGCCCGGAGAAATCAAATGGGGCGTAGCCCTGGTATTAATTGCAATGGTTCTTTTCTTTAATATGTTGGCCGGTATAGTTCGCATAAAAGCTCGCAAGAGGTAATATTGATGAATCAGGTAAGCATGGTTACGGTAAACAACAAAAATAATGCAAATGTTCAACCGGAGGGAGAAGCCCGGTTGCGAATGGAAAATGTCAATCTGTACTATGGTGAATTTCATGCCGTTAAAGACATATCACTGGATATCAGCAGTTCTTCCATCACCGCCATCATCGGTCCGTCTGGCTGCGGCAAATCATCTTTGCTCCGGCTTTTCAACCGCATGAATGATCTGATTCCATCTGCGCGGATTGAAGGCCTGGTGGAATTCGACGGTGTTGATATTTATCAGCCTGGTATCGATGTGGTGGAGCTACGCAAACGGGTAGGCATGGTTTTTCAGAAACCCAATCCGTTCCCGATGTCAATTTATGATAATGTCTGTTTCGGTCCGCGGCGGCATGGTATCCGCAACAAGCGCGCACTGGATGATATTGTTGAAAAAAGCCTTATCCAGGCTGCGCTTTGGGACGAGGTAAAAGACAAGCTCGACCAATCAGGCCTTTCGATATCCGGCGGACAGCAGCAGCGTTTGTGTATTGCCAGGGTTCTTGCGGTAGAACCGGAGGTAATCCTGATGGATGAACCGTGTTCGGCGCTGGATCCGATTGCTACTTTGAAAATAGAAGATCTGATGAGGACTCTGTCTGCCAGCTATACTATCGTGATCGTTACCCACAATATGCAGCAGGCGGCCAGGGTTTCAGATATGACCGCGTTTCTGATGGTGGGAGATGACCGTGCAGGCATGCTGGTGGAATACGGGCAAACCAGTGAAATATTTACCAATCCGAAAAACAAAAAAACCGAAGACTACATTACCGGGCGTTTCGGTTAAAAGGAGGGGAAACATGAGGAAGAACTATGAAAGAGCCCTTAAGGCGTTGCAGGACGAAGTCCTGGTCATGGCCAGTATGGTGGAAAGATCTATTTCTCTTTCGATTGAAGCTCTCAAAAAGCGCGATCTGGAACTTGCCCGCCAAATTATTGCCGAAGATGAAAATATCAACCAAAAGCGTTTCGATATTGAGGAACAGTGCGTTGAACTGATAGCCACACAGCAGCCTATGGCTGGAGATTTACGAGTTATAATTGCAATTCTCAATATGCTGGTAGACCTGGAACGCATTGGTGACCATTCTGAGGGAATTGCCAAGATTGCCATTATGATTGGTGACGAGCCTCCGATAAAACCGCTCATAGACCTTCCGAGAATGGCAGAAAAGGCTTGCCAGATGCTCCGCGAGTCCATGGATGCTTTTGTCAACCGGGATGTGCCGCTGGCAAAAAAAATATGCGATGACGATGAAGAAGTGGACGCTCTCTACGAGCAGGTTTTCCGGGAGCTTCTCATTATAATGGCTGAAAATCCGAAGACCATAGGAAGAGCTACCAGGTTGATCTGGGTTGCACACAATCTTGAACGCAGTGCTGACCGCATTACCAATATTTGTGAACGGGTGGTATTCATCGCTACCGGCCACATGGAAGATATCGGTGCTTCGAAATATTAGGTTCTGCTCATGAGGGTCTGCAGTTGCAAAACAGAACAAAATGGATTTTGACGCTGTCTGGTGCCCTGTGATATTATAAAAATACGGTAAACGTTTACCGTATTTTTATGTTTTAAGGCTGGTGAATGGAAATGATAGCCATAATCGATTATGGAGCCGGAAATATTAAAAGTGTACAAAATGCCATCGGGCATCTTGGCTTTCAGCCGCTCCTTACCAGTAACCCGAATGATGTTTTAAAGGCAGATAAAGTGATACTGCCCGGTGTAGGTGCCGCGGCAAGCACTATGGCAAGCCTGAAAGAACTGGAGCTGGATAAGGCTATTTGTGAATATGTTTCAGCCGGCAAACCTTTTCTGGGAATTTGTATTGGAATGCAGGTACTTTTTGAATACGCTGAGGAAAGCGGTGGCTGCAGTTGCCTGGGCATTCTGCCCGGCAGGGTAAAAAAATTGCCATCCGGGCAGAAAACCCCGCATATGGGATGGAACCAGGTAAGCCAGATACGCCCCCACTATATATTTCGGGGCATAAAGGGCGGTGATTATTTTTATTTTGTCCACAGTTATTACGCGTTCCCTGATGATGAAGCCATGGTTATTGGAAGAACTTCCTACGGGATTGATTTTTGTTCGGCTGTTGCCCGGGGTGCTTTGGTGGCTACGCAGTTTCACCCGGAAAAGAGCGGTTCAAGCGGTTTGAGGTTATATGAAAATTTCCTCCGGGGTGAAACTGCCGAGGAGGGGAACCGCGATCATGCCTGATAACGAAGCAAAGCCCGGTTACGCCAGGGCAGTTACCCTTTTTTATTGTATTAATGCCGTTAAAAGCAGTATTTTTGCCAAACTGGAAGATGTTGGCGAATTTGAAATTAACCCGGTAAAAATACCGTGTTCCAGCATGATAAAGGAAACATTTATCCTCAAGGCACTGGAGGCCGGAGCGGAAGCCGTTTTGATAATCACCTGTCCGGAAGACAGCTGCCAGTTTATAGATGGCAATCGCCGTGCCAACAAAAGGGTTGAGCGTGTCAGGCAGATGCTGGATGAAATCGGTTATGGAGGATGGCGGGTTTCCATCCATAACAGCCGGATAGAAAATGAAGACGAAATTTGTCTGCTGTTCAGGCAAGCCCTTGGCCAGGGTGAAAACAGTTTTACTGCGGAAAGCCTGCTGGCAGGGGAATGAAAAAATTTGGAGAGAAATAACGGAGTGCGGCAATGATAGTTGCAGAACAAAAGCCACTGGCGGAAATAATAGAAATGGTCAGCCCATATGGAAAGTTGCTCATTCTGGGCTGCGGAACCTGCGTAAAAACATGCTTTGCAGGTGGGGAAGAAGAAGTGGCCATTCTTGCTTCACTATTAAGGCTTGCCTTTAAGAAAAAGGGCATCGATATTGAAATATCCGAGCTGACTATTGAACGCCAGTGCGAGAATGAATTTATTCAGGAGGCGTCCCTGGCAGTTAGCCGGAATGATGCTGTGCTTTCCCTTGCCTGCGGCGCCGGTGTGCAGGATGTTGCCCGGCGGTTCACAGGCAAGCCCGTCTTACCGGGCTTAAACACCACTTTTGTTGGTGTTATGGAGAGCCGTGGTTTGTTTACGGAAGAATGCCTTTGCTGTGGAGATTGCCGTCTGGGCTTGACCGGTGGTGTGTGCGTACTTGCGCGGTGTGCAAAAAAACTTTCCAATGGCCCCTGCGGGGGTTCCAGGAACGGCAAGTGCGAAGTTAATCCGGACAGTGATTGCGCATGGCAGCTGGTTATTGACCGGATGAAAAATCTGGGCACTCTGGATAAGTTGCGTGAATACACTCCCCCAAGGGATTGGAGGTCTTCGAATTCCGGAGGACCGAGGAAAATTCTCAGAGAGGATATGGTGATATGATTCCACAGGGTGTAAGCAAGCTGGAGAAGAAACTCGAAAGCGGTAGATTTGCAGTTACAGCTGAGCTGGGTCCACCGCGAGGGGCAGATAAAGATGCAATAATTACCCGGGCAAGTCTTCTTAAAGGCTGCGTGGATGCAGTTAATGTTACTGATAATCAGACAGCGATTGTAAGAATGTCCAGCATCGCTGCCTGCGTTCATATTCTCAAGACCGGTCTGGAGCCGGTAATGCAAATGACGACCCGTGACCGTAACCGGATTGCGCTGCAGTCCGATCTGCTGGGGGCTTATTCCCTGGGTATTCGTAATATACTGTGCCTTTCCGGTGATCACCAAGTATTCGGTTCCCAGCCGGATGCATTGGGTGTGTTCGATATTGATTCCATCCAGTTTGTGCGATCGGTAAGGGACATGAAGGAAACCGGCCGTGATATGAGCGGTTATGAACTTGCCATTGCGCCGGATATGTTTGTCGGTGCTGCAGCTAATCCCTTCGCTGATCCTTTTGAGTACCGCATTATCCGTCTGGCAAAAAAAATTGAAGCCGGCGCCCGGTTTATTCAGACGCAGTGTATTTTCAATACGGAGCGTTTCAGGGAATGGATGAGGCTTGCACGCGAGGAAGGTTTAACGGAAAAAGTATTTATCCTGGGCGGTATTACACCTTTAAAATCTGCCGGAATGGCCAGGTATATGGCAGCGAAGGTTGCCGGCATGGATATACCGGAACATATTATCCGCAGAATGGAAGGGGTTCCCAGGGTAAAAGCAGCTGATGAAGGTATGAAAATAGCCCTGGAAACCATTAATGAATTACTTGAATGTCCGGGAATCAGCGGAATCCATATTATGGCTATCGAAAATGAACAGGCGGTTGGCAGACTGGTTGAAGCAGCCGGACTGATGCCGGATGCCCGGGCTGGCCAAGAGGGGAACTGATATGCCTGAAAAATATCATATCAGTGTAAAGGAAGCACTCTCCCGATTCCCGATGACGGGTCAATACGCCACTGTAGAATTCCGGGAAGAATGCGCTGGCAGCTGCCGTGACTGTGTCAGAAAAAACTGTGTTTACGGAATTTTCGAGCTTAACCTGGCTAATATGCAAAAGATGAAAGAACCGCAGTACCTGTATGCCTGCGAAGGGTGTTTCCGGTGTGTACAGGAGTGCACACGCGGTATTTTTTCGCGGGTGATCAATCCGGACTGGGAGAACCTGGGAGACTCGTACTGGACGCCGGACATCGTTCATCAGACCTGGGTTCAGGCAGAAAACGGAAAGGTGCCGGTTTCCGGGGCCGGTTATCGGGGCAAGTTTGCAGGTTACGGTTTTGACGGAATTTGGACCGATATGAGTGAAATTGTCCGCCCGACCAGAGATGGTATTCACGGGCGGGAGTATATAAATACCTCGGTTGATCTGAACCACCGGCCTCATCACCTTGTTTTCAGTCCGGATGGCAGCCTGCTGGAACCATGTGCTAATGTCTTCGAAATACCGCTTCCGGTACTGCTTGAAGCTCCGGGCTTTGGGGTGCTGAGCCGCAACGTTTTGCTTTCGATGGTTTCGGCGGCTTCCGAATTGGGAACAATGATGTTTATCCGTCCGGCTGACTATGCAGATGACCTTGAGCCTTTTGCGGCACATCTCGTTCCTTGCCTTGATAGAGAAAATATCAGCCGGTATCAAAGCCTGATAAAAAAAAGCCGGATGATAGAAATCCGGGATTGTGGACATATTGCAGAAACTGTTGCCGGGGTAAAAACCATCAACCCCGGTGCTGTTATCATCATCGGGCTTGAATTTGATTACAGGGCATCCAGTCGTGCTGTTGAACTGGCCAGTTTGGACCAGGTGGATGTTATTCATTTTTATGCCGATGCTGCCGGAAATGAAATCGGCGCAAACCCACCGCGTTTCATAAGCACATTAATCAGGGAGATTCATTCAAGGCTGGTTGATAAAGGGCTGCGTTTTCGTATTATCCTGGTATTCTCAGGCGGGATTGCGATGGCTGAACACCTTGCCAAGGCAATTATATGCGGTGCCGATGCTGTTGCCATATGCAATCCTTTACTGATTGCTCTTGAATGCCGCATGT
>JAQWDO010000012.1 GCA_028705415.1 Dehalococcoidales bacterium | reverse complement strand
TACAGCCCAGGCAACTTTGTTGTTCATATTTTCAGAGTTGCCGGCACTGGCTTGAGCAAAGAGGGAATCATGCCTCTGGAAACTGATGTCCTCAAATTTTATTCCCAGTTCACTGGCAATAACCATGGCATAGGTTGTTTCGCCATTAACACCTACAACAGCTCTTGTGCCCTGAACGTTCAGCGTCCCATCCCAGTTGATGTAAAAGCCTATCGAAGCTCGCCTCATTCCGGCATTCTGCCAGCCGAGAGTCCAGACAAAACCAATGCCGTGATAATTGCCGTTTGGAAGGATTTTTGCGCCAGGTTCATGTATTTTATTATCCCAGTCGATCGCCTGCTTCCCGGCCTGGATGCACTCTTTCAGGCTGTCCCTATCCATCGGGAAACCCAGGGGTTTTTTAACATTCTCCTTGATCCAGTCCCAGTCATGCTGGTAAGACCCGTCGTTTAATATGGCCAGTTGTGTCGGATCCATATTTAAAGCTGCTGCTACATGGCCGAACACCATATGAACAACCGAACAAGCCTCCAGTCCGTGCTTGAAACAGGCATAAGGACCTCTGTTAAGATAGGGTTTTACGTCAAGGCAGTATATGTTCGGTATTTTGGTGCATTTATCGATTTTATTGACCTGGTCTCCAAAATCTGAATTGTAGACACTCTTCAATTTGACCGCATTAATAATGCCATCATCATTATAACCAATCGTATATTGAAAGCTGCCCGCCCGTTCTCCGGGGCGCTGCATGAGGCTTTCATTATCACAAACCAGCTTCACTGGCTTGTTGTTTCTTTTTGCTGCAATGAGTGCCAGTCTGGCAATTTCTGTATGCCATGCACCTCCGGCACCCCAGGTCCCTCCATTGAACGGGTAGAAACAGCGAATCTTATCCATGCCCCAGCCGGTATAATTTCTCAGG
Organism: Dehalococcoidales bacterium; assembly: GCA_028705415.1. Taxonomy (GTDB): domain Bacteria; phylum Chloroflexota; class Dehalococcoidia; order Dehalococcoidales; family CSSed11-197; genus CSSed11-197. The sequence goes on along the minus strand of JAQWDO010000012.1, from coordinate 13,096 downwards.
GTAGCCAGGCTTTCATGAACCATCTGCTGGCACTGTCCATGGTACCAGATATCTACCTGTTCACCGCGCGGGCTGGCAACAAACGATAAAGGTTCCGGGCCAATTGGCGCGTCCTCTTCAGCTTCAACAGTAAATTCGATTATATTATCCGATTCCGCCAGGCCTGCCTCTACATCACCGATCACAGTTGGTTTCTGGACGTGAATATTGTTTTCCGCATTTAAATCAGGCCGGGTAAGGGAGGCGCCATCTTCAAGGGCTTCATGCCAATCCAGTATAAACGGCTGTTCTTCCCATTCAACTTCAAGCAGACGTAGAGCCCGGTCACATATGGCTTCGGTTTCTGCTACAACCATGGCCCCAACAGCACACGGATGATGATAAGCAGTATCACCCAGGAAGTATATTCTTCTTGATAAAAACCACGGCATGCCTTCGTCATCGTATCGGATAATGTCTATAACACCGGGTAAAGCGCGGGCTTTGTTGTCATCTATGCTTTTTATTTTGGCATGAGCGTAAGGAGAAAGAAGCAACTTGGCATAGACCATTCCGTTGACATGGATATCGCGCGTGAACAGCCCTTTGCCAGTTGCTTTCTCGTAACCATCCATACGGCCCATACCCTTTTTACCAATCAGGCCATCCTTAGGTACAGGCCATTGCCATGGTAGAAATGGGTCTTCCGGCAGAATTCCATATGTATCATTTTGTTTTAACGCATACATTCTTTACATCCTCCCTATTAATCGACTACGTCCTTAATTGCCCGGATATGGGCTGGATACGTTCCACAGCGGCAAATGTTGCCAGCCAGAATTTCCCTGATATCTTCTTCCCCTGCATTCGGTTTCTTATCAAGAAGGGCTTTGGCTGTTACAATGAACCCCGGTGTACAGTACCCACATTGCATACACTGATGCAGAACGTAAGCATCAACGAGCGCCGGGTTGGATTTTGCCACGCCTTCAGCAGTCTCGATAACCGCCCCGTCACATTCACAGGCCAAAATCATGCAGGATAGCAGCGGGCGTCCGTTAACTATCACGCTGCAGGAACCACAAGCCCCATAACCGCTGCACATGTCCTTTATAGAATACAAACCAAACTTCTCACGCAGACAATCCCGTAAAGTCTCCGTTCGGGTTACGTTTATGTTTTCTACCATGCCGTTGACAGTAAGAGTGATAAACGGTGAATCTCCGGCAGGCTGGCTGTCATGCGTACCATCATAATGCGTTTTGAGGGCATCAAGGGAGGTAAATTCCTGGCTGCATACCGGACAGATATATTTGGTAACTGTATCGGTTATTGTTTTGGTGACCTCTACTTCCTTACCACAGGCAGACATCAAGAATGTAGAAGTAATTGCCGTACCGCCAACAACGATACCGGCATCTCTGATGAAATCTCTTCTGGAAATGTTTGCGGGTTTCTTCTTTGTTTCTTCAGACATTTACGTCATTTTCTCCTTTCTTGGTTTTCCTTATTCGCTTGTTTCCGTTGAAATATTGTTGACTGGCAGCCACCTCCTTTGTTTCTCTTTTTGGCAGGATTGGTATCCCGGTCTTTTTTAATGGGTTTTTTCAATTCCCCGTTTCTTTTGTGCTTCATTCCACATTTCTATCAACTGGCATACGAAACCGTCGTAGCATTGACCAGGAGCTCTACTGTTATCCAGCCTCGCCTTGGTCGACCTCTTGAGACCTATGGAGACCCTTATGTCTTCTTTGACCATTACAACCCCCTCCATCTTTTCAGGATATTACACTCAATTGCGTTGTTCTTTTGAAGCTAAATATTCCAGCCTTGAAATTGCGGGCGCAAGATTCCTGCATGTATGGCAAGCGACCTGGACTGTTCTCCGAAATGAATATTCACATGCAAACCTGTTTGTAAGATTATTCGCCAGGGCAAGCCGCTGATGATATATACAATAATACGGTTCCTGCTGCTGAGCATTTACTTGTATAGTATTTTACCAGCTTTTGTGTTACAAAATTGTTACGTGTCATATCTAATACATATTACAATTATGCAACATTATTTTTTTTATCCAGAAAATAACTCACACAAAACAGCCTGCACTCCCCTTGCTTGACATAGCTTGAGGATTCTCTCACTTTCTGCTAGAATCAATTAATAAATTTTGTAGAAAGGACAAAGGGAGATTACCAAAATGTCAAAGAAAATCCTGGTTTGCCTCGCTATGGTAATGGTCCTCAGCGTAGTTGCCCTGTCAGCTTGCGGTAAAGGTGATGAAACTACAACCCCTACCACTACCGAACCAACAACCACACAGCCGACCACTACTGAGCCGACTACTACTGAGCCGACTACCACCGAGCCGACTACCACCGAGCCGACTACCACCGAACCCACTACTACCGAGCCGACCACTACTGAACCGACCACGACAGAACCCACTACTACCGAGCCGACCACTACCGAACCAAACGGCGGGTCTCTGCAGTTGTCTGCCGCCAATCATGCCGGCCAGACTAACGACAGCATGTGCGCTTTCTGCCACCCCGTGCCATTCCCCAACCCGGTTGATGACACTCATGAAGGCGCTACCACTGGATGTCTGGTAGATGGCTGCCATACACTTCCTTAAATTAAAATAGTATGGATAAACAAAAAGGGGCTTTGAAGCCCCTTTTTGTATTCTTGCCGCACATTAAAACAACGCGCTTACTCCCGGCTATTCAGATTGGCTGGTTCCGGATTTACGAAACAGTATAAAGCTCCGGGTTTAAAAACCATTAATGGTTTGCTCTATCCACGGCAATTATCCTGCGGTTTGTTTACACCAGCCTTACTCTTGGAGTAATATATGACCAGGTCCAGCTTTAAGAAACTTTAGATTGCTATTATATGTCGTTAGAAGAGGAATTATCGAACCTCGCTCCTGCCGGTGACACCCTGTTGACCATTGGTGTTTTCGATGGTGTCCACAGGGGGCACCAGAAGCTGCTCTCCGAACTTGTCGGCAAGGCAGGCGAAAGAAGCCTTTCAAGCGGTGTAATAACCTTCACTAATCATCCTCTCAGCCAGCTGTCAGATCATACTGCCCCTCCAATGCTGACTTCCCCCGAAGATAAAATTGCGTTAATCAAACGGCTAAATGCAGATTTTGTGATAAGCCTGGATTTTTCACCGGAACTCTCACAAACCAGTGCAAGAGATTTTTGTTTACTGCTTCAACATCATCTAAGAATGAAAGGCCTTATTCTGGGTTTTGATTTTGCTATGGGGCGAAATCGCGAGGGCTCTCTTGGTAAAATGCAGGCACTGGGTGAAGAATTGGGGTTTGCAACTGCAGTAATCCCTCCGGTTACCATTGAAGGAAACGTCGTTTCAAGCACCGCCATACGTCATCTGATAGCCGAAGGCAAAGTAAACCAGGCTGCCGGAATGCTGGGGCGCTGTTACAGCCTCAAGGGAGCGGTAGCTGCCGGAAAAGGTATCGGCAAGAATCTCGGTTTCCCGACAGCCAATATACCCATCAATCCTGTTTTTGCCACGCCCCCTAACGGAATATATGCTACTTTTGCAATTGTGGATGGCAAGAAGCTGGCTTCGGCAACCAATATCGGAACAGGGCCAACTTTTGGAGGCGGGGAAAGGCTGGTCGAAGTGCACATTCTTGATTTTGACCGGTCTCTTTATGGAAAATATATGGAAGTTGAATTCATCGAACGTATTCGAGATGAAGTTGCTTTCCCTGACAAAGACTCGCTAAAGGCACAAATCGCAGAAGATATCGTAAATGTCAGGTCAGTAATTGAAAGGATAACCAGAGATAAAAATGGGTAATGAAACAGCCAGAGTCGAATCACTCTTAAAAAGAGGAGTGGCAGAAGTCATCGTCGAAGATGAACTCAGAAGCCGCTTGATGTCAGGCGAAAAACTGCGTCTCAAGGAAGGGTTTGATCCAAGTTTCCCCGATATCCATCTGGGGCATATGGTCGGGCTGCGCAAACTGCGGCAGTTCCAGGAAATGGGGCATCAGGTGGTACTCATAGTCGGTGATTGGACAGCCCAGATAGGCGACCCGTCCGGTCAATCCGTTACCCGGCCAATGCTCAGCGCCGAACAGGTTAAGGCAAACGCCAAAACCTATATGGAGCAGTTTTTCAAGGTAGTGGATAAGGAAAAAACCGAAGTGCGCTGGCAAAGCGAATGGTTCGGCAATTTCGGCCTGGAAGATGTCATCCGCCTGACTTCCAGGTTTACCATCGCCCAAATGCTTGCCAGGGAAGATTTCAGTCAGCGCTACCAGTCCAACCAGCCGATTTCGATCACCGAATTCCTCTATCCCTTGCTGCAGGCATACGATTCAGTCGCCATCAAATCAGACGTAGAATTCGGCGGCACAGACCAGAAATTCAACCTCCTGGTTGGCAGGGAGCTGCAGGCAATGATCGGCCAGCGACCGCAAAACATTCTCATGACCCCTCTGCTGGTTGGTACCGATGGCATCAAGAAAATGAGCAAGAGCCTGGGCAATTATATCGGCGTTGCCGACCCGCCGGAAGAAATGTTCGGCAAAATAATGAGCATACCGGATGAGCTGATTCACAGCTACTATGAATTGCTAACCGATATCGATGATGAATCACTGCTAAATATCGGCATATCCTTACACAGTGAGACAGTAAACCCCATGGATCTAAAAAAACAGCTCGGGCTTATGATAGTGAAAAACCTCTATGACCACGCTTCTGCTGAAGAGGCAGAAGAGCACTTCCGGCGCACCGTACAACAAAAGGAACTCCCGGATGAAATCAGTCAATACCCTGTCAGTGCAGAAAATGCCTGCCTGAAAGATTTTATCTGTGAAGCCGGGTTATGCAAAAGCCGGGGCGAAGCCAAGCGCCTGATCTCCCAGGGTGCTGTAGAAATCGATGGCGAAACCATTGACGACAGCAACTTTTCGGTAAGCAGCGGGAACATCATCAAGGTTGGCAAGCGGCGTTATGTCAAATGTATTTAGACTTTAACTGCCTTTCTATTTTCAGCTATAATACAAACCGAGCCCAATTAAGGAGTTTTTAATGAGTAATTTACGTATTCCAGGCCCAACACCCTGCCCACCTGAAGTGCTCCAGGCCATGAGCTGGCAGATGATCAACCACCGAGGCCCGCAGTTTGCCGGTTATCTCAAAGAAGTAACCGAAGGCTTAAAAACCATCTTCCAAACCAAAAATGATGTTTTTATTCTTTCATGCTCCGGCACCGGCGGACTTGAATCAGCCGTAGTGAATACCCTGTCGCCAGGAGATAAGGTCCTGGGAGTGTCTATCGGAGTATTTGGTGACCGCTTCGCTACCATTGCCAAAACATATGGAGCGGAAGTCGTTTCACTCAAATTTGAATGGGGAAAGGCTGCAGATCCGGATAAAGTAGCCGATGCTCTCAAAGCCAATCCGGATGTTAAAGCTGTACTGGTAACCCACAATGAGACTTCAACCGGTGTAACCAATGACCTTGCTGCAATCGCCAGAGTGGTTAAAAGCGCCGGCAAGCTGCTGCTGGTAGATGCCGTCTCGTCCATGGGCTCCATCAACCTGCCGGTAGATGAATGGGGGCTGGATGTATGTGTAACCGGCTCGCAGAAGGGCTGGATGGTGCCGCCTGGTCTTGCCATGGTCAGCATAAGCCCTGAAGCCTGGAAAGCCTGCGAGGCAGCCAAAATGCCCCGCTTCTACTTTGATTTCCTTAAAGCAAAAAAATACGGAGAGAAAGGGCAAACCCCCTGGACTCCATGCATGTCAGTTGTCTTCGGGATGACTGTAGCAATAAAAATGATGCTCGAAGAAGGCCATGCCAACATTGTCAAACGCCATGAACGGATTGCTGATATGACCCGCCGCAATGTCAAGGCGCTTGGCCTGGAGCTGTTTGCGGATGAAAAATATGCCTCCAATACGGTTACTTCCATCCGCGCACCCAAAGGACTGGATGGCAAGCTGATCAATAAAATCATGCGTGAAGATCATGATATCATCCTCGGCGGAGGCCAGCAGGAACTGGAGGGCAAGATTTTCCGTATCGGCCACCTGGGATGGGTGGACGAGAAAGATATTGAGGCAGTATTTGCCGCCCTGAAAGTTGCACTGCCCAAAGCCGGATTCAAAGGAGCATAATGCATGAAGGTTCTCGTAGCTGACCCAATTGCCCAGGACGGCATCGACATAATGAGCCGGATTGCCGAAGTAGATGTAAAAACCAAGCTTGGCGAAGATCAACTGGTTGAAATCATCGGTGATTACGATGCCATGGTGGTCCGTTCCCAAACCCAGGTTACTGCAAATATTATAAACGCCGGTAAAAAACTGGTTATAATCGGGCGCGCCGGGGTCGGCGTGGATAATATTGATGTAAACGCTGCAACAGAGTGCGGCATTATAGTAGCCAACGCTCCTACCGGCAACACAGTCTCCGCAGCTGAACACGCCATTGCGCTGATGCTTTCGCTCGCCCGCCATATACCCCAGGCTAACTATTCACTCAAATCCGGCCAGTGGAAACGGGCAGATTTTATGGGTACTGAAGTCAAGAACAAAACCCTGGGAATCATCGGTCTGGGCAATATCGGCAGGGAAGTTGCCCGCCGGGCAAAAGGTCTGGAGATGAAAATCCTGGCTTACGATCCGTTCGTTTCCGAAGAAAGGGCAGGGCAGCTGCAGACAGAAATGGTTTCTCTTGAAACTTTGTACCGCGAGTCGGATTTCATAACCCTGCATACACCACTTACTGACACAACCCGCAACATGATAGATACACAGCAGCTTGAAACCATGAAACCCACCACCCGTATCATCAACGCAGCCCGGGGTGGCCTCATCAATGAAGAGGCACTGGTAAAAGCTCTCAACGAAGGCAAACTGGCAGGTGCGGCAATAGATGTATTCTGCAAAGAACCTTGCACCCAGAGCATATTATTTTCCTGCGATAAAATAATCGTTACTCCCCATCTCGGCGCTTCTACCGCTGAAGCCCAGGTTTTGGCTGCTACCGAGGTTTGCCACCAGATTGTAGATGTACTTGGCGGTCAGCCGGCACGGTATGCGGTCAACGCTCCCTTTGTTTCCGCCGAAGCAATGAGTGTACTGGGGCCATACATGAAGGTCGCAAAAATAGTCGGCCAGCTCACCAGTTATCTCGGTGAAGGCAACCTGCGGAAAATCAAAATCAAATACAACGGTGAAATTTCCTCTTACAATACCAATGCACTTAAAGCATCTATACTGGGAGGCCTGCTTGACCGGCTTAGCGAGGAGCGGGTCAACATGGTAAACGCCAACAGCATCGCCAGCCGCCGGGGTATCCAGGTAATAGAAGAAAAGGAAAACACCTGCGAAAATTTCGCCAATCTCATTACACTCGATGTAGAAACCTCCCAGGGTAATATTTCAGTGGCCGGCACCGTATTGCGCGGCGAACCCCATATAGTGAAGGTAGACCAATTCTGGATTGATATTGTTCCCACCGGCCGCTATTTCCTCTTTTCCGACCACCGCGACCGGCCGGGTCTTATCGGAGCTGTCGGTCAGATCACCGGCGAAGCCGATGTCAACGTCAGCCATATGTACCTGAGCCGGGAAAAACCCAGGGGCAGGGCACTGATGATAATGGCACTGGACGAGCCCCTTACAGATGAGTACCTGCAAAAAATCTCAAAGGTTCCTGATGTTCACAACGTAAAGCTGGTCCAGCTCTAAAAAATTATTAGCCGTTTAAAAAAAGCAGGGGGCAAACCCCTGCTTTTTTTATTTTCAGTCACCATTTGTCGCCTCAAATCAAGGGCCGGAGGCAAAGCGTTATGGTATACTAATCGGGTATGGAAAACAACGATATGAAAGCTGAAATAGAGCACCTCAGGGCCGAAATTAACCGCCACAACCGTCTCTATTATATTGAGGATAATCCCGAAATCAGCGATGCGGAATATGATTCACTCATGCAGCGCCTGGCAACACTGGAACGCGAGCACCCCGAGCTCCTGACGCCGGACTCGCCTACCCAGAGAGTAGGCGCTGAACCGCTCAGTGCGTTCGATACTGTCAAGCACCCCCTTCCCATGCTGTCTCTTGCCAATGCATTTACAGAAACCGATCTCGATGAATGGTACGCCCGGACACTACGCCTGGTTAACGGAGCCGGTTTTGACTTCGTTTGCGAACTTAAAATGGATGGGCTGGCAGTAGCGCTGACCTATGAAGACGGTCGTTTTGTTACCGGTGCTACCCGGGGGGACGGCATCTATGGAGAAGATATAACCCATAACCTGCGCACGGTTCGCTCAATCCCTCTTACGGTACCTTCGGATTGCCCTGCCCGCTTCGAAGCAAGAGGCGAGGTATATATGACCAAAACCGGTTTCGAAAAACTCAATCTGGCACGTTCCCGTCAGGGTCAGCCCCTTTTTGCCAATCCGCGCAATGCAGCGGCCGGCTCTGTACGCCAGCTCGACCCGCGCCTCACCGCTGAACGCCCGCCGGATATCTAACTTTACATGCTGGGGTGGGCGGACGATTCAAGCCTTCCGGATACACACTGGGAGCGGCTCAAATACCTGAAAAGCCTGGGGTTTAAAATCAACCCCAACAACACACACCTCTCCACCATAGAACAGGTGAAGGAGTTTTACCGTCACTGGGTGGAAAAACGCCACAGTTTGCCATATGAAGTGGACGGAATAGTTATAAAAGTCAACCAGATCGAGCTACAAACCAGGCTGGGAGATGTAGGCCGTGAACCACGCTGGGCAATCGCATTCAAATTCCCGCCTGTGCAGGCAACCACCCTTCTCAAGGAAATTAAGATAAGCGTGGGCCGTACCGGCACCATGAACCCCTATGCTGTTCTGGAACCGGTTCAAATTGGCGGAGTCACCGTAAAACAGGCCACCCTTCACAACGAAGATGATATCCTGCGCAAAGACGTTCGGGAGGGTGATACCGTAATCGTACAGCGCGCCGGAGACGTTATCCCCCAAATTGTCGGGCCGGTTCCCGGCAAGAGGCCGCAAAATACCCGCCCCTTCAGCCTGGAGGAAAAACTGAAAGACCGTTTCAGCGGAAAACCGGTTTGTCCGGAATGCGGTTCGGAAATATCCAGGCCCGAAGGCGAAGTGATGTATTACTGCCCGGATGCCGCCTGCCCGGCTCAAGCCGAACAGCGCATTGAGCATTTTGCCTCCCGGGAAGCTATGGATATCCGGGGGATAGGGGAAAACCTTTCCGTTGCCCTGTTCAGAAAAGGGCTGGTTCAGGATTTTGCCGACCTTTATTATCTTACCGCCGAAGACCTGATGCGGCTGGATAACATGGGGGAGAAAAGCACTGCCAACATAATTAATGCAATCGAGGGGTCAAAGAAACCTCCCCTCGAGCGGCTGGTTTATGGGCTGGGAATCCGCCATGTTGGCAGTGAAACCGCCGGACTGCTGGTAAAACAGTTTAAAAACCTCGACAGGTTAATGGAAGCCGGCATCGACAAACTCAGCCAGATCCCCGGCATCGGCCCCAGAATAGCCGAAAGTATTGTTGCCTTTTTTAACAACCCTGCCAACCGGCAGATCATAGAAAAGCTTAAACATGCCGAAGTAATCCCCCCTGAAAATGAGGACAGGCCATCAGAAGAAATGCCTCTTAACGGTCTTGAGTTTGTTATCACCGGTCGTTTAAACCAGTTCACAAGAGAGGAAGCCGAAGAACGCATAAGGGCTCTTGGAGGCAGCGCCAAAAGTGATGTCACCCGTAAAACCAATTTTTTGGTTGCCGGAGAGGCACCCGGCTCCAAGCTCCAAAAAGCCCGCAAGCTCGGCATAAAGGAAATCGATGAAGCCGCCCTGCTGCAAATGCTCGGCAAACCATAGCTTGAACCAGCTTTTTCTGTTAGAATTAACCCCGGTTCTGTCAGCCCGTGAGCTGTTATTACTTTACTGTCGGAAAGGATCTGTCTCATTATGGCCTTCGTAAAACCCTTTCGCGGAATACGCTACAACAGCGAAGTTGTAAAAGATCTGTCCAGGGTTATCTGCCCTCCCTACGATGTAATCTCGCCTTCCGGGCAGGAAGATTATCACCGTTTGGATAAATACAACTATATACGCATTGAACACAGCCAGGAATTACCCGCAGATGATGAAAGCGAAAACAAATACACCCGGGCGCTTGGCACCATGGAAAAATGGCTGGAGGATGCGGTTTTAATCCAGGACCGGGAACCTGCACTGTATATTCACAATCATTATTTTACTCTCAACGGCAGCGAATACTGCCGCCGTACCATTATCTCAACAGTTAAAGTCGAAGACTGGAGCAAAATGATCATCCGCCCGCACGAGGGCACCCTGCCAAAAGCCAGAAGCGACCGGGAAATGCTGCTTCGCTCCCTCAACGCAAACACCAGCCCGGTTTTTTCCATGTATGAAGATGCAGGTAATGCAATCGGCTCAATTCTGGATAACCTCACCACCAAACCTCCCCAGATTGCAACTGCCGGTTATGATAATGACCGGCATGAGTTATGGGTCGTTACCGAACCCGGTGCATTACAGGCACTAAGCTGTTTGTTTGATTCCAGGCCGCTTTATATTGCCGATGGCCACCATCGCTATGAGAGCGCCCTCAAGTACCGGCGCGAACAGGAAGCCCTGCTTGGCTCTACCACCGGAGAAGAACCATTCAACTTCCTGATGATGGAAATGGTCTCCGTCAACGACCCCGGTTTGATTATTCTGCCGGCACACCGCCTGATACGGGGGGTCAAGTGGGCAAATATCAACGGATTGATACCCAGGCTGGAGGAGCTGTTTGATATAACCGAGTTCCATCCGGCTACACCGGATAACTGGAACACTGTCGAAGAGGAACTGGAAAAACCGGGAGCAACTCGCCTGGCTCTGTTCGGGCTGGGAGGAGACCGGGTACACATGCTTTCAGTCAAGGACCAGGCCATCCTGAACCAAATGATGCCGGCCTTCCATTCCGAACTTTACAAATCTCTTGATGTAAGCATTGTCGACCATATTATCCTGGAAAGCCTGCTCGGTCTTTCCGATATGACTGATCTCTCCCGCATATCCTTCAACCACAACCGCGAAGAGGTAATCGACCTGGTAAAAAGCCGGCAATACCAGCTTGCCGTAATACTGTGTACAGTCAAACCGGAAACGATTATCACTGTTGCCGATGCCGGAGAGCGCATGCCCAGAAAGTCTACCTATTTCCACCCCAAGCTGCCTTCGGGACTGGTAATGAACCGCCTGGTGTAAACTGGAACCGGGAAAACTGAAAGAAAATGAATTTGATTATAGGATTGGGCAACCCGGGAAGAGGTTATGCTAAAACTCGCCACAACGCGGGGTTTATGGCGGCTGACTACCTGGCTGCCAAACACAGCATCAAGATCAGCACCCGGGAGTGCCTGAGCCATACAGGCTCCGGAATAATTGCAGATACCCCGGTTACGCTCGCCAAACCGGGTACTTATATGAACCTGAGCGGTGAAGCCGTCAGTCGATTGGCAAGAAAATACCGCGTCAAGCCTCAATCGATTACGGTAATTCACGATGACCTGGATTTGAAACCGGGTCAGATACGCCTGCGCCAGGGGGGAAGTTCTGCCGGTCACAAAGGCATCGAATCGATGATTCACTGCCTGGGCACGCGGGATTTTGTGCGGCTGAAAATCGGTATCGGCAGGCCGGAAAAAGGGTCAAGCGAAGATGATATTGTTGATTACGTCCTGGGTGAGCTTGTGCCGGATGAAGCAAAACTCATGCAGGCCATAATGCCCAGAATAAATGAGGCAATAGAAACTCTTCTGACCCAGGGGCTCGATGAAGCCATGAACAAGTTTAACCGGTTCTTTGCCCCACCTGCGTGTGAATGATATAATCCGGCTGGGCAGGCATTTAATTGATATGAGCAGTAAAAAGACAATATCAGTTATCGGAGGCTCCAGGGCTTCCGATGAAGAACTCAGGCTGGCAGAAGAAACCGGCCGGGAAATTGCCGCCAGGGGGGCGGTGCTCGTCTGCGGCGGCATGGGCGGAGTAATGGAAGCAGCTTGCCGGGGCGCCCGCCAGGCTGGAGGAATCACGGTAGGCATTTTACCCGGAGACAAACGCTCATCTGCCAACAGCTTTGTTGATATCCCGGTGGTTACCGGCATGGGTTACGGCCGTAACGTGATTGTCGCCAGGTCCGCACAAGCCGTGATTGCCATTGGCGGCAGCTATGGAACTCTTTCCGAGATAAGTTATGCATTGCAGGGAGGGGTTCCGGTAATCGGCCTTGACACCTGGGAATTTTCCCGTGGGTGCAAGCCGGACAAGTCCATAACCAGAGTTTCTACGCCGGCAGAGGCAGTAGCCCTCGCCATGGATATGATAAACGATCAGCCGGAAGGAGAAGAGTAAAGCATGCCATCGATCAGCAAAATCATCGCCCGGGAAATCCTCGATTCCAGGGGAAATCCCACACTCGAAGTTGAAGTATTAACCACTGGAGGATGTACAGGCAGGGCGATGGTTCCCTCCGGAGCCAGCACCGGTAAATACGAAGCCGTAGAACTTAGAGATGGTGACCCCAAACGCTACCGGGGCAAGGGCGTCCTAAAGGCCGTGGATAATGTAAACAGTATCCTCGGTCCAGCTTTACAGGGCATGAGCGTCACCTGCCAGGACAAGATCGATGCCCGCATGATAGAAATCGACGGCACACCCAACAAGGCACACCTGGGAGCCAATGCCATACTGGGGGTTTCCCTGGCAGTCGCCTATGCCGCAGCCAATCACACCCGCCAGCCATTGTATAAATACCTCAACCGGGGCGGGGAAATGACTCTCCCGGTACCGATGTTTAATATTTTAAACGGCGGAAGGCATGCCACCAAGTCCACCGATTTACAGGAGTTCATGGTAATGCCAACCGGTGCAGGCAGTTTTGCGGCTGCACTGCAAATGGGAGTTGAAGTTTACCACACCCTTAAGGCAGTACTTGCCCGGCGAAATTTTAATACTACGGTTGGAGATGAAGGCGGTTTTGCCCCTTCGCTTCCTTCCAATACCGCCGCC
>JAQWDO010000121.1 GCA_028705415.1 Dehalococcoidales bacterium | reverse complement strand
TAGTATAACATCTCTGATGGAACTCTGGTTGGTCATAAGCATTACCAGCCGGTCAATCCCCAGTCCCAGACCTCCAGTTGGCGGCATCCCGTAAGATAACGCTTTAAGAAAATCATAGTCAATTGTTTTGGCAGATTCTTCATCTTCGCCGTGGCATTCATCCATTTGCCGGATAAAACGCTGTTCCTGTTCGAGCGGATCGTTGAGTTCGGAAAAGGCGTTGGCAATCTCCATGCACCCGGTGAATGCCTCGAACCTCTCCACTATAGATCCGTCGTCAGGCCTGGATTTTGCCAGGGGCGACATTTCTATCGGGTAATCTAACAGGAAGGTTGGCTGGGTCATTTCCGGTTCAACGTAAATGCCCAGAAGGTTATCCATCATTTTAGCCCAGTTACTCATGGGATCAAACGGAATATTTTTTTCTTTGAGAACTTTCTGAAGCTTCTCTCTGGTGCGGTATTCAGTAAAATCAATTCCGCTCTTTTCCATTAGAGCTTCTCTGAGATCCCAGCGCCGCCATGGTGGAGTAAAATCAATCTCTGTTTCTGCATAGGGTACTTTGTAGCTGCCGGTAACGCTTTTTACCACTGAGGAAACCAGCTCTTCCACCATGCGCATTACATCCTGATAGTTTGCATAAGCCTGGTAGCTTTCCATCATGGTGAACTCAGGATTATGCCGGGTGGAGATCCCTTCGTTTCTGAATATCCTGCCCAGCTCATAAACCCGGTCAAAGCCGCCTACTATCAGTCTTTTGAGCGGGAGCTCCAGTGCAATACGAAGGTATAGTTCCCGGTCGAGGCTGTTGTGATAGGTTATAAAAGGCCGGGCGAGTGCTCCACCGGCGCTGCTGTGGAGTACAGGAGTTTCCACTTCAATAAAGCCCCGGGAGTCCATGAAGCTTCTTATCGCAGCGATAGTCTTCGAGCGGGTAATAAAAACGTCCTTAACTGCCGGATTGGAGATGAGGTCAAGGTAGCGCTGGCGGTACCTGGTTTCAACGTCGGTAAGGCCGTGCCATTTCTCCGGCAGCGGTTCCATTGATTTGCTGAGCAGTACCAGGTGGTTTGCTTCAAGCGTTGGTTCTCCGGTTCTGGTTCTGAGCATCTTGCCAGCAGCCCCCACAAAATCACCTATATCGAGTTCTGCGAATATGCTGGCAGACTCCTGGTCCAAACTGTCTGATTTAAAGAGAACCTGGATTTTACCGGTTCCATCAAGAAGATTGGCAAAGCTGATTTTCCCCATTTTCCTCAGAGCAATAATCCGGCCGGATATGGTTATTTGGGCTGGCTCTGAACCATTAGTCTCCTGGGTCGCAAGAAGATCGACCGCCTGGATGGAATCATGTGTGCGTTTAAAACTTGAAGGGTAGGGATTGATGCCCTTGGAGCGGAGCCTCTCGATTTTTTCCTGTCTTTGGGCAGTGATATGTTCCAGTCGTGAAGTCATGTGTCTCCTAATTGATTAATAATTGGTGTTTAACAGCTTTGGGGCTATTATATTTTATAACCAGCCCCCTAGTAAAGCTCAGGCAAGAGAAATTGCTCCCGTTCCGGTTAATAAATGTTCACAAAACGCGGTGTTTAGAAGGCCTTAAGGGACAAAAAGAAAAGCGGTGCAGTTGATATTTTGCACCGCTTTTCCAATACCGATGTGTGCACCAGTTATTTCGGTTCTTCGGTTATATCCTCTGTTTCATCTTCTGCTGATTCAGCTGTATCCTGCTCCTCGGTTTCAGCTGGTGTTTCGCAGGCTTCTGCCGGTGGTTCGGGCGGAGGGATAACAATTTCAGTTTGCCACAAGATGACAGAGCCGTCATCGAGGGCAGTTGCCAGCAGGCTGCTATCATCAGTAACATCAAGTGAATGTATACTGCAGCCAAGCTCTTCTGAGGTAAACAGGCAGGAGCCTGTTTCTGCGTTCCAGAGCTTGAAGTGTTTATCCATCGAACCGCTGCCGATTACCTTGTCATCGCAGAAGATTGTGACAGCACGCACCTTGTCTGCATGGCCAACGTATTTACACATAGCCTGGCCGGTTTCGATATTCCACATGATTATTTGTTTATCATCACCGCCGGTTATTCCATATTTATAATCACTGCTGAAGACAACAGCATGTACATCATCATTGTGGCCGGTAAAGGAACCCACCGATTTTCCGGTTTCTGCATCCCACAGGTTTACTGCTTTGTTCCATGAACCACTAAGTATCTGGCTGCAATCCTGGTTAAAGGCTACTGCCCATGCCCATGCCAGGTTGGCATCAAATGTGCGAACAAGCTCACCCGTACTACCGTTCCACAGCTTGATGCTTCCATCGCCAGCCCCGCTGACTATCATAGAGGCGTCCTGGCTGATATCAACACCATGTACGGCATCCATATGTCCTTCGAATTTCCTGACCATTTTCCCCTTTTCAATATCCCAGAGGATGAGGGTTTTATCCCGCGAGCCGCTAACGGCAAACTTGCCGTCGCCGGTTATAGCTACTGTTTGTACAGGACCGGTATGACCTTCGAATGTATGAATTGCCTCCCCGTTTTCGACCTTCCATAATTTCAGAGTGTTGTCGGCTGAACAGCTTAGAATTCGTTTGCCATCCGGGAGAAAGCAAACCCCGCGAACAGCCTTTGTATGTATTGCGTAACTGGATGACTGGGTGACCTTTGCTTCCATAAAACTCCTCCATTGTATGTATACTTAATTTATGTATACAAAAAAAAGAAAAAAGTGTCAAGCCTGTAAATATACTGCTAGTAGGCGAATTCTCTCAATTTATTCAGAATTTCAACCATAGCTGCAGTTTCTGTTTCACAGTGAGCGTTCAGATCTCTTGTAATACCTTCAGCTTGTTCAGGAGTTACAAGACCTTTGGCAATTTGTAAAAAGGCAATACCTGCATCCATGCCTGTTTCATCGTTTTTATCCGGGCATTCTGTGGAGGAAGCCACTGACAGGGTGGTTCTGAACGCATCAAAATCTTTTTGAGCAGGATCAAAATAATGAAAGTCATTAAAAGGAGAGAGGATGTCGACCATTCTGGAAGTGACACTTTCTACCCAGCTTTCATATTCGGGAAACGCCCGGGCAAGTTCTTTGAGGATGCTTTTATTGAACCCAGCGTTATTAACTATAACACTCCCGCTAAAACCAAGCAGGTTTTTCAGCTTGCACAGGAAAGCAGGGCGAGGGTCTTCATTTCCTTCTGCCAGGAAAGAATGAAGAACCGGCGGTAACTCCGGTTGCCTGTCAACACGGAGGGAAAACTGGAACGGCACATGCTGGTATGGGCGGGTACTGTCGTAGATGGGGATGGCCGGATTAATGGTAGCGCTTTCCAGGTAATATATGGGGTATTCTATTTTTTTTAAAAAATGGCTAAGTTCGCCTCTGTCTACGTGGATATTGCCGTTTTCAATACAGTTCTTCTGAATGGTTTGTTTACGGGTAAGGTCGATTTCGTCCGGAATATCTTTGATTGAGAGTATTCC
>JAQWDO010000120.1 GCA_028705415.1 Dehalococcoidales bacterium | reverse complement strand
CGCTCAAGCTGGGGTATCCGGAAAAAATTGCCGATGAAGTCTTTTCCCTGATAGAACCTTGTGCCGGATATGCCTTCAACAAGGCTCATGCGGTGAGTTACGCGCTGGTAGCTTACCAGACAGCCTACCTGAAAGCCAATTACCCGGTTGAGTATATGACTGCCCTGCTTACATCTTATCTTGGCCATGCGGAAAAGCTTGCCACAGCGTTTGGAGAATGCCGCAATCTGGGCATTCGGGTCCTGCCGCCATGCGTCAATCACAGTGAGCTGGATTTCGCTATCGAAGAGCAGGAAGAAGGTTCGACGGGAATACGTTTCGGACTGTCCGGGATCAAAAATGTTGGTTCGAATGCGGTGGAACCTCTGGTGGAAGAGAGAAAGAAAAATGGTACATTCTCATCCATAGAGGACCTTTGCAGGAGGGTAAACCTTGGTGCTGTAAACCGGAGAGCCCTGGAAAGCATGATCAAGGCAGGTGCAATGGATGATCTCGGCGAACGGGGAACACTTCTGGCCGGTTTGCCTCGAATTATGGCACTTTCCGAAAGACAGCAAAAACTGAAAAGCACCGGCCAAACCACCATGTTTGACCTTTGGGGCTCGGAAGCAGAAACACCTCTGCCAAGCCTCGAGCTGGAGGCATCCCAGGTGTCACTTAAAGAAAAATTAGCCTGGGAAAAAGAACTTATGGGGGTTTACCTGTCCCAGCATCCTTTTAGCCCGTATGCAACCCAGGTAAACGCCGATAGCGATGTTGTTCTTTGCGGCCAGATCGATGAAGAAATGGAAGATAAAACAGTTGTCGTAGCCGGTATGGTCGCTTCAATCCGCAATCTGACTACTCGTGATGGCAAGGCTTCTGTAAGCGCAGTGCTTGAAGATATGGAAGGAAGCGTGGAGGTTGTGGCCTGGCCAAGGGTGTATGCAGGCTCCAAGGAATTATGGCAGGAAGGCAATATCCTGCTTGTCCAGGGAAAAATAAAAGCCAGGGGTGACAGTGTTCAGATTGTTGCTGACAGCGCCAGTATGTATGAGCTCAATACCAGATCGGAGGAGAATATTTTGACCCAGAAGCCCGCGCAAGAACCCGATACGTACGAGGATAGAAAACGTGTGATTCTGCACATGGACCAGACAGAGGATGAGGAATCCGATCTGGGACGCCTGGACAGGTTGATAGGTGTACTGAAAAGGTACCCCGGAAGTGACAGGGTCGGAATGGTAATCAACAATGGAAGCCGTATTTACCGGATGGAACTTCCGGATACTGAAATCAAATATACTCCCCAGCTGCATAAGAAGCTGGCGGAAATCCTTGGATCAAGCGGGGTGACCGTTACCTCTTTAAACGGAACCGGCAATGGAAGCGGATAAGTCAAGAAACAAAGAAGGGCATCGCAGAAGGCTGAGGCAACGCTTTGAAAGCGGAGGGCTTTCTGGTATGGCAGACCACGAAATCGTTGAACTGCTGCTGACTCTGGGTTATCCCCGCAGGGATTGCAAGGAACCGGCGCATGAAGCAATAAAAAGGTTTAAAAACCTGAAAGGCGTTCTGGAGGCCCCAAAAGAAGAGTTGATCAAGATTGAGGGGATGGGTGAAATAAACACCATAGCCTTGAGGCTGATACGGGATGTCAGCCGGCGACTGGTCCGGGATAAAACCATCAAGGCCGGGGTTAGTTATTCCAGCGCAGATGATGTATATGAATTTCTCAAGGTCGACATAGCGTCCAGGCCAAGGGAAATATTCAAGATTCTGTATTTGGACAACGGCAATCATCTGATAGAAGAAAAAACTCTGTTTGAAGGAACTGTAAACCGCAGTGCGGTGTACCCGCGGGAAGTTATGCAGGATGCCCTTAAACAGCATGCCAGCGCTTTAATTTTTGCCCATAATCACCCCTCGGGATGCCTTGAGCCAAGTCCTGAGGATAAAAACCTTACACGCACACTTGTTTTTGCTGCTATTTTCATGCAGCTGAAGGTTCTGGACCACCTGATAATTACTCAGGATGGATATTTCAGCT
The DNA here is from genome assembly GCA_028705415.1 of Dehalococcoidales bacterium. Classification (GTDB taxonomy): domain Bacteria; phylum Chloroflexota; class Dehalococcoidia; order Dehalococcoidales; family CSSed11-197; genus CSSed11-197. Next base: position 1,476 of record JAQWDO010000120.1, on the reverse strand, counting down.
TTGCAGAGCATGGCTTGATAGAGCGCTGGGAGTCCGAGTATATCAGGCTGAATATGCCGGGCTCTGAAGCCTAGCATTCAACCCCGGACAGGCCTTTCTGTTCCAGCAGCAGCAGTTCTTTTTTTAGCGCGACTCCCCCGTTGAAACCTCCGATACGTCCGTCGGCCCCAATTATGCGATGGCAGGGAACTATAATCGGTACCGGATTGTGTTTCAAGGCAGTACCGACCGCACGGAAAGATCGCGGGCTAACTGTTTTACTGGCTATGTCGCGGTAGGATGCTGTCTGCCCGTAACCAACTTGACGGGTAACCCGCCATACAGATTGCATGAAAGGGGAATACTCTGCCAGGTCAGTTATTTCATCAAAAGTAACTTTTTCGCCATTAAAATAGGCTTGCAGCTTCTTCTCAAGACTGGCAAAATGGCATTCATCGATGGTTGCTCCATTTAAATTTCCGAGGGCAAACAGCGCCTGTTCCGGGGTTTCCCGGGGGAGGGCAAGCTTGCGGATGCCAAAGGGGGAAGCCATTACGCCGACCCATCCCCGGGAGGTATTTAATATGCTGTATGCGAGCAGCCAGTTTTTATTCCGGCTCTGCGGTGATAAGACCGTAGTTTCCATCCTTCCTGCGGTAAAGCAGGTTGACTTTGTTATCTTCTGAATTGGTAAACAGGAAAAAATCATGCCTTAGCAGTTCCATCTGGTCAACAGCTTCTTCAATATGCATTGGCTTGATGGCGAACCGCTTGACTTTGACTATCGGTTTACGTTCGGTCAGGTTCGCCGGCTCGGTATCTGCAGGAGGGGCCATGGCAATACCAGTAGGCAGGGCGTTTTTTCCGCGATCCTCAAGTTTTCCTTTCCAGCGTTCAAACTGGCGTTCTGTTACAGGTAGTGCCTTGTCCATGGCAGATTGGATTGTTTCACCTCTTTCTTCGGTGTGTAACAGGGTAGAATAGCAATCAAGAACAATCCGGATTATGTAGCGGTCTTTTTGCGCCTTGGTTTTTTCTTCAGATACTTCGACTTTTATCTCTTTGATGTCATCCAGCCGGCGTTTGAGTTTTACGAGCTTCTTTTCGATGTAAGCCCTGGCTCTTACCGGTAAATCCATGTTTTTACTGCCGATTTTAATTTCCATTTTTCGTTTCCGCCTTTCTTTAAATTTCTCTTGCCAGAGTAAGTGCCTGTACCTGAGAAGCACCAGCTTTTTTAAGAGCACAGGCGCATGCATCCAGAGTGGCACCTGTGGTAGCTACATCATCAATCAACAGCACCTTTTTATCCTTAACCATATGGCTTCTACAATCAAATGCCCCGCTGACATTTATCCGTCTTTGTCTGGCCTTGTCTGAATCAACCTGTGATGAAGTGTGGCGGCTTCGAACAAGTACTGCATCCGGATGTGTACCGGTCAATTTGCCGAGTTCTCTCGCCAGTAACCAGGATTGATTATAGCCACGTTCCCTGAT
>JAQWDO010000119.1 GCA_028705415.1 Dehalococcoidales bacterium | reverse complement strand
AATTACTCCCCTTTCACCTGCACTCCACCATGCATCCATTTAATACTGAAGGCGGTGAAATCATGGAAGAAATGAAAAACAGAAGCACCATTGGCATCAAAATGTCTACCAAGGACAGGCTCGATATGCGCCGTGCCCCCGGCCAGTGCTATGACGGCTTTATTTGCCAGATGATGGATATGTGGGACGAGAAGCACAACAACCACCATTAGAATCGTTATTCTACAGATAATTCCCAATTCCTGTTTGCCAAAATTTTAAGAAAGAGAGGTGAATGCGACCCGAATACTTTTACTGTGTCTCAAACAAGGCAATTAAACCAAGAAAGGAGAAGATGACTTAAATGTCAGAAGAAAAGGAAGCCAAACCCAACACCATTTCCAGAAGGCAATTCTTGAGGGATGCCGGTCTTGTGGTGGGTGGCACCGCTGTCGGTTCTGCATTTTTACTCACGGCATGCGGCGAAACCAAGGAAATTACCAAAACAGTCACCAACACCACTACCGTTACCTCCACAACTACCGCTCCGGGTACCACCAAGACTGTTACCACCACTGCGCAGGGAGGCTCGACCACCATCACCAAATACGCCTGCCCAGCCTGCAGCCAGGAATTCGATTCGATTGCTGCGCTTAAAGCCCATTTCGAAGCAACGCACCCCGGCGAAGGGACCATCGTCAGCGAAGCCATTGGCAGTATGGTGGCGGTAAACATGACAGTCAATGGCAAGAAACACCAGGTTTTTGCCAAACCACACTGGCCTTTGAGGGACGTGCTGCGCAACCAGCTGGGCCTGATATCAATCAAGGATATGTGCACCGGCTACGGCGCCTGCGGTTCGTGCAGTGTCATTATGAACGGCCGGCCGATACTTTCCTGCATGACACTGGCTATTGAATGCGAAGGTGCTGAAATAGTCACCTGCGAAGCGCTTGCCGATGCGGAGGATCCGCTTATCGAAGCCTATTCAAAACATCATGCCATGCAGTGCGGTTTCTGCACACCCGGATTTGTAATTACTGCCAGGGCTTTACTGGAACACAATCCGAACCCCACCATTGACGAAATTAACGAAGCGCTATCCGGCAATCTTTGCCGCTGTGACACCTATCCGGCGCACGTACTGGCAATCAGAGAAGTTGCCGGGAATCAGTAAAAAAGGAGGAATATATAAATGGCTGAACCTGTAAGACCCTGGTTATGGGAAGTTCCAGCTAACAGCCCTGTCGGAAGGCGCGGAATGCCCCGAAAGGATGGCTACGAAAAAGCTTCCGGCAAGACACCCTATGTTGGCGATATTATTCTACCCGGCATGCTGTATGCCAAAGCCCTTACTTCACCCTATGCACACGCCAAAATAACCGCGATCAATGCTGACAAGGCAAGAGCATTGCCCGGAGTCTGGGACGTATTGCTCTGGGATGATCCGGAGATTGTTGACCGCTGGGAAAACACTATCCCTGAAAATGACTATGTAATCAAACTTCTGCCCGGTGAGGCAGAATGGTATAGCCATGCAGTCGGCGCGATAGTTACTGCCGAAAGCGAAGAAATTTGCGACAGAGCTATCAAACTTCTGGAAGTCACCTGGCAAGAACTGCCCTTTGTCCTGGACCAGGAAGAGGCAATGAAACCCGGGGCACCGGCAGTCTGGACTTCCACCAAGCCGGTACCTGAAAGCAACAATATGCACATCAGCGATGAAAGTGAAGAGGGCGATGTGGAAGAGGGATTCAGGGAATCTGACAACGTAATTGAATTCCGCATCACCCGTGAAGAAAACAACCCGGCGGGTGCCGAACCTTCCAAGGCACTGGCTCACTGGACCAGCGGCGGCGGTTCCGGCGAATACCTGGAAGCCTGGGTAAAATCCCAGGTACCACACCATGAGAGGGCCTGTCTGGGTGACCTGGGTTATGTTGAGGATGGCCGCATCGAGGTTAACTGCCCGTTCAGCGGCGGTACCTTTGGAGGCCTCAACTGGCTGGCTGGAGCCCATATGGTTCCGCAGATTGCGGCGATATGTGCCCACCGTGTTGGCAGGCCGGTTCAATACATCTGGGACGAATCCAACTTCTACTGTGTTGGCGATGAATACGGCACCTACGACATCAAAGTTGGCTTCGATGATGACGGTACTATCAATGCCGTACAGTGCACCACCATCGGAATGCGCCAGTGCGGTATTGAAAAAATTGAAGAATGTATTCAGTGCCACAACTTCAAGGCTATCCGCAAGTATCCGTGGGTGAGCCGTTCCCCCAGGATGTGCTGGCGCGATGGCGGCCCGCCTTCCATGGTTACCAACGAAATATTTTCCCATGTGGCAGCAGCTCTTGGCATGCAGCTGCCTGATCTGGCAATCAAAAACTATGGCCTGCATGGCGGGCGCGGTATTGACTGGATCAACGATTACCAGCGCCAGCATGGCATGCCGGTAGTCCACACCATGAAGGCTGTGATGGATGCCGGTAAAGCCGCCATCGGCTGGGACGAAAAATGGCATGAGCCGGGCACCAAGAAACTACCCAACGGTAAATATCATGGCATTGGCGTAAACTACAACCACCACTGGGCTCATGTTGGTATGCTCAGATCTTATATCGGGCTTACCATGATCGATGGTGTATGCACCATCCTCGGACGCTGGGGCGATATCGGCACCGGGCGTATGTCCTCGTACTGTGCGATTGTGGCTGCGGAAATCGGTTTGAAATATGATGATTGTATCTGCAAGACCTTCAAACAGCAGCCCACCGGCTTCGAAATGACCCGTCCGGGCGGTTCCTTCGGCTTGGTTACCGATTCACCGATCCTGGTACAAATTGCCCGCGAAATGAAGCAAAAGATTCTGGAAAGGGCGGTTGCCCCGGTAAATATGCCTATAACTTCCATTCCGATGCAACTGCCGCCACTGTTCCCGGGGCTGACTCCCGACAAGCTTGATATCAAGGACAGTGTTGTTTTTGAAATAGCCAATCCGGATAACAAAAAGACCATCAGGGAAGTCAGCGCAACCTGGATGGCACGCGGCGGCTTCGGCCCCGGTGCCGGTTTGGGCGATGCTTTCTTCAACGATGCTCCTCCGCTGGTTACCGGCATGAATCCATCCCTGCCGCCGGATGTCCAGACCCTGCACCTTGCCTGCCAGGCACAGTTTGTAGAGGTTGAAGTAGACCCGGATACCGGTAAAGTGGAAGTCACCAACGCGGTTACCATTAACGATGTCGGCACTGCTATTATCCCGGAATGTGTTGAAGGACAGCAGTACGGCGGTTTGATAATGGGTATTGAAAAGAGCGTGGCCGCAGAGAAAGTATACGACCCTGCCACAGGCGTTTGGCTCAACGACAACCACGTTTGCTGGGCAGAGCTTACCAGCATGGATGTAGGCCCGATCGAGTGTATTATCCTGGAGAACAAACAGGGTTACGGCGCTTATGGCCTGTATGGTTGCAGTGAAACTCCCTGCGCCAACACTATCAATGTTACTGCTTCTGCGGTTTACAAC
>JAQWDO010000118.1 GCA_028705415.1 Dehalococcoidales bacterium | reverse complement strand
GCACTGCGGGTGTTGGTTCGTCCACTTTGTAAAATGCGTTGCCCATCGTCTTCTCCTTTGGAAAAGCACTGGTTGCATCAAACCAGAGGCCGCCGGTTTTGAGCCTTGCCTCGATGAGTTCAGCGGTAACTTCGTATTCCCCGGCAGGGCTTCCTGGCGGAAAATAGAGTGCGATTTCCTGGTAATGTTTTCTTTCCAACCACAGGTATAAGCAGCAATTCCTTATCGGTACAATGCTCAAGAGGCTTGGCCAAATGCCCTTCAAGATAAGCACGGCGCAGAACTGTGTCGGTTCTTCTAGAGATATTTTCGGCTACTGCTGACATCTTTGGACCTTTTGTTTTTATAGGTTGACTTTTTTTGTTATCTGTTGCCCTCTGCTGGCAAAACAAAAACCGCGGTAACTAAGAACTTTTACTTACGGTTCGCTATAACCAGATTTGCCCGGGCTTTCCCCTGTTTCCCATGGATTTATCGTACTGTGGCCTTCTTCCTGCAGCCAATCCAGGTATATCTGACATCCGGAGCAATAACCTTCCTGGCAGAGAAGCAGCCTGAAAGGGCATACCAAACCCTTGTTATTACCGGATATGCTGAATCTCCTCTCTTCCTTGTACATTGTTCTTTAACCTCCCAGAATAAGCAGTCAGTGGCGATCATCCTCATTAACCGATCCTTCCGATACCTCAATTGACAGGATCTGTGCCTTATTGATGGCTATAAAGCTGGCTGTCAGTTCGCTGCAGCCTGCCAGCTGGTATATTTCGGCATCGGTGAAGGGGGGGGGGAAACCCCGCCGGTGAGTTCAGTGCATCCACTATAGATCGCCCTTTGGGGAAATGTATCAGGCCGTTCAGGATATAGAACGGTATGTAGACCTTTGCCGCTACGGATAATTTGGGTACAAAGGGGTAGAGTTTATGTCCCGTCGCCCCGCCAAGGCCGCTGGTCTGGCCTCCCTCTACTTCCCTGATAAAAAGGATATTTGCTTTGTTGATATATGCCAAAGGCAGCATGGCATCATTTCCGTCTTGATTGCTCACGCTGGCCCCGCCAAAACCACGAACTCTTCATCGGGCGTGAAAGCACTGTTGAGGGAATCTGTGAGGCGTTTATGAGGGCAATGGACGGAACCGGTCCAAATCTGGTTGGGCATATATATCTGCACACTTACCCGATTCTTATCACCTTTCTTCTCTGCAGCCATGGCTGCTTTTGTTTTCACCCTCCTCCTCCCCTTAAAACTATTGGGAGGCAGCCGGTATATAAGTTGTTGGCTGCCCCCCTTCCTTGGCTTTTCTCTACTCTGAATCCCTTATTCCCACAAATCGAACATATTCCCTGGTTTGCCTGCCTGTCCCCGCCATTCTTCATTTCATGCTTGGCATGGCACTTTATACAGTAGTATGTCGGCATAATTGTCTCCCTGGACTCTATGCTTTCCTATTTACATACCCCTTATCCGTAAAATGAGGAAAATGACCAGCCCTGCCAATAACACTGCACCAGCAATGCCGGCAATTAGCAGCCAGTTAACCGGTTCCGGCGGTACTTCCTCGAAGTTGGCGGTGATGGAGTAGTTGCCGTCCATGGTGATGCTGGTCGAGGCGGAAGCGATATCGGCGATTGTATCCACGTCACCGGTCCAGTTGACGAAACGGTAGCCTTCGTCTGCTTCGGCCATCAGGTTGACCGCCGTTCCCTCATCGTAGGTAAAGGTGCCCTCACCGGGGGTGGTTACCGAGCCTCCGGTGGTCGAAGAGATGGTGAGGCCGTATTCATCCGGCGGTATAGCCTCGAAGTTGGCGGTGATGGAGTAGCTGCCGTCCATGGTGATGCTGGTCGAGGCGGAAGCGGTATCGGCCACGGTGCCCACGTCACCGGTCCAGTTGACGAAACGGTAGCCGCTATCCGGGGTGGCTACCAGGTTGACCGCCGTTCCCTCATCGTAGGTAAAGGTGCCCTCGCCGGGGGTAGTTACCGAGCCTCCGGTGGTCGAAGAGATGGTGAGGCCGTATTCATCCGGCGGTATAGCCTCGAAGCTGGCGGTGATGGAGTAGTTGCCGTCCATGGTGATGCTGGTCGAGGCGGAAGCGGTATCGGCGATTGTATCCACGTCACCGGTCCAGCTGACGAAACGGTAGCCGCTATCCGGGGTGGCTACCAGGTTGACCGCCGTTCCCTCATCGTAGGTAAAGGTGCCCTCACCGGGGGTGGTTACCGAGCCTCCGGTGGTCGAAGAGATGGTGAGGTCATACCGGACTTCGGGCGCAGGAGAAAAAACGGCGAAGGGTCTGAAATGGCTTACCTGGCAGGAGACTGTTTTTGCCACTGTATCAACCGTGGTTTCCAGGGTAACCCATTCGCTGCCATCCCAGTAGGCTATGTATAAGTCCTCCTCGGCAACGCCCTCGGGAATGTCATCGGGATCATACGTCATAGTCAGGATTAACGGCGGTTCAAAGGTGGCGCCCGCCGGACCCAGATTATAAGCCAGGATGACTGCCGATTCCGGCGGTGGCGCTGGTGGTGATGGTTCAACTGCTGCTGAAATCGATGTAAGCGGGTTGCCATCGGCATCCAGCATGCTGGTACCCTGAGAAATATCCAGACTCATCTTGCCATCATCAGTGGTAAGCCGTGTGGTAGTCTGGACTATGCCTTCATCATCCACCTCCAGGGGTACAGTGGCCGTAAAGCCGGGTATATCAACTGGCGTGACCGTAGGCGGAGGTGGAGGTGTGGTTGGCGGAGGTGGCTCAGGGATGGTTACTGACAGGTTTAGCTCTGTAACCTCGCCACTATGCCACGGGTGTGTTTGACCAGTGGAATGTCCATTTACATAGAAGGTTAAAGTAGCCCCTTCGGTGATATCACCCTGGACTATGAGTCTGGGTTCAAATGGATTGGTAGTGCCGTAGATACCGCTTGCAGTAGTAGTTACGGGATTACCGGCGACACCAGTCTCAACACCGGTGCCTCTAGCTTCTACCTGGGTGCCAACCGGTGCCGGGCTGTTATTAATAGTTACACTGCCATAGAAAGCGTGGGGTAATAATGGTGGCTGGGCGTATACCGGTACGGCAGAAAGCACCAACAAACATGCTACGCCTAAAAAGATAGCTAGCTTCTTCATAGATTATCTCCTCAAGTGGGGGCGCTGACTAGTCAGCGCCCCCTGTTTGGGTTTACTATCCTGCTACTTCATTTATTGGTGTTGATACTTCAATTATTGGTGTTGAGGCGAAACCGCCCAGCACGCCGTCATTCACCATGAACACCCAGTAGCCCTTGGTCGGGAGCATGGTAAAAGAGTCGTCGCCACCACGGAAGTGAATCCAGGGGGCTCCAGTTAGTGACGGACTGCTTACATGGCTGTAACCCGTAAGACCTCCCGCTACGAGATCGATAGATATCAGGGCATCATTCACATCCATCGCATAAAGCTCAGCCAGGCCGACGAGGTTCCAGCCGGCCTTCATTTCTTTCTGGGCCGGGAAGGTGGCATCAGAGCTGA
>JAQWDO010000011.1:2979-14754 GCA_028705415.1 Dehalococcoidales bacterium | reverse complement strand
CCAGGATGCACAGCAGTGTAGAGCTGATGGAAGTTATCAGGCTCAGCTTGATAGCAAATAGTATTTCGCTATCTCTCAGGCTTTCCATAAATGCAGCCGGCGTGGTATGTGTAACCACTCCGATCAGAAGCGCTACAATGAAGGCAGCAAGGACAAACCCGAACATGCTGGTTATTATTTTGAATTTGGATTCCCGAATTTTTTCTAAAATCAAACTATTTATTTATTCTCCATTTTTCAAAAATCGGCTTGTACGTGGTTGCATACCGTGATTAAAGTTTACAAATATCGACTTTGTTCAACCGGATTTATCGACTATGATTCATACAGCGAGTTCGGGTAACCAACAAAACCGTGCTTTTCGAAGATGGCCTTTCCTTCCTCACTGGCACAGAAATCTACAAATTTCCGGGCAGTTTCCGGGTATTCGGTAAATGTAGTAACGCCAATGGGTACTACTTCAATTGCATTTTGTGCTGGCGGTATCTGGATAACTTCTATATCTTCAACCGCTTTTACTGTATCCCACCAGTTGATGGTGCCATCAGCCTGACCCATGGCTATCATTATCATCACTTCATTCATGGTAGGCAGGGTTGATACTACATTTGGCCAGACCTCTTCATAAAGCCCTGCTCTTTCCAGGATACCTTTCCCGGTTCTGCCGATAGCAGCGACTTCCGGGTCCCCCCAGACCAGTTTGACTCCATCATTGGCCATATCTTCCAGGCAGGTAATGTTGCCCGGATTACCTTTTGGAACGGTGATTACGGGAATGTGATAGCAGATCATCTCCTGTGAATCTGCATCAACATAACCTTTCTCTACTGCAACTTCTATGTAGTAAGTTTCTCCTGGCATATAGGCATCGCCCATCTGGGTGATTTCCATCTGGCTGAGAAGTGCCTGGGAACCGGCATAGTTGTATGTAACTTCAACGCCATATTTTTCCTGGAATGCTACAGCAACCTCGTCCATGGGCTTTCTCATTCCGGCGCCGGAGTATACCAATAGTGATTCTGCGTCTTCTCCCTGAGAGCACCCAACAAGACCGGAGGCAAGTAGAGCAAGTGTAGCCATAACTGCGCACACTGATAGAGTGATTTTTTTCACGGTAATTCTCCTGTAATTAGATAAAAAATAAAAAATAATGAAATAAAAAACAAAGCGGGGAGGTCAGAAACGAATCAGGGGAAGATGAGCACTAGATACGCATGAACGCATTCAATTACCTCCTTTTCAAATACGGAAGGCGGCACCGTTTCCGGTGACACCCTATCGGCTTTTCTCCATGGGAGTTACCTTTAGGAGAGAAAGCTCGGAAAAATAATTGCCATCATTGTAGTTCAAAAAAATATTACAAGTCAATTCAATAAAATCATTGAACTATACGAATAAAACCAATGCTATAATCCTGGATTACTGGTAGAGATGGATTCAATCATGGACAGGTGATGCAGGTATTTATGGTTTCTGTGAGCAAATCCCACAATTAGCGCATGAGTTTTGGTCAGCTGATACCTGGCAAAAGGTCCCCTCTTCTTTCCAGCATGGTTTTGAACAAATGCCATATTTGGAAGATCGCATACAACGAGGGCAATCCTGCATATACCAGCAAGGGTAAAGTTTAAGGTAATGGCGGATAGCGGGCAGGTTAAGATGGTCATCAAGTAGTTTTTTAATAAATATGAGTCTTTTCAGGTCTGTTTCCGTATAGAACCTCTTGCCACCTTTTCTCTGTGGCTTAATTATTCCATGTTTTTCCCATATACGGATGGTTTCAGGATGAACTTCCAGCAATTCGGCAACGCTGCTTATTGGATATAGAGGAATTTCATTTTTATTCATAGATAAAAACTCTCCAATTAAATACAGTATAGCATGAAGATCTCATTTTTCGTTCAACTTGAACTTAAAAATTTAAGGCTATAAGCAGGCATGAATATATCATAAAATAAATCAGTCGAATTCTTTTCCTGTAATGCCATAAACTATATCGAATGTTTATTCACCAAGAAAATTCAACCTCAACTGGTCAGTTAACAGATTAATTTGAAACCGGTTATCAATAATGCTTCATTTAAGGCAGTACCTTTCTTTGTACGGATGCCCTTTTATTTAATATGCTGCTGATTGGTGCTATAATTGCGCTTTCATCATTATGGATGAACAATAGCCGGGAGGTAAAAAAATGCAGATTGTAACCGACAGTGGCGTTGATACCAATATGTCTTCCAGGGAACTGGAAGAATACGGTATTCATGTTGTTCCGCTAAGGGTGACACTGGAAGACAGGACATACAGAGAGGGCCTGGATATAAGCAAGGAGGAATTTTACCAGCTTCTTGCCAGCAGTAAAGAATTGCCCAGGACAACCCAGCCTTCTCCCGGGGAATTTGCCGAGCTTTACCGCAAACTTGCTGAAAAAGACCCTGATATTCTCTCCATTCATATGTCCAGTGGTTTGAGTGGAACCTATCAATCGGCGGTGCTGGCTTCGCAGATGGTACCTGAAGCAAGGATTACGCATGTTGATACCAAAACACTGTCCGCTCCTGCTGGATGGCAGGTTGAGGCAGCAGCCAGAGTAATAAGAGCCGGGTGGGCCCTGGATAAGGTTCTTGAACTTGTTAAAAGTGTTAGCCATGCAACTGAAACCCTTTTTACTCTGGAAGAGCTTAAATACCTGATTCATGGCGGCCGTATCAGCCATATGAAAGGTTTGGTAGCGGCAGTGCTGAACATCAAGCCGGTTATCGGGGTGGAGAAAGAAAAGGGGACATATGTTCAGATGGCTTTTCTGCGCACTTTCAAGAAAGCAATAAAGGGTGTTGTGGATATTATCGAAAAAAAACATGCTCCGGGCAGCCAGTTGAGAGTTCAAGTAGTACATGCTCAGAATCCGGAAGGAGCTGCTCTATTACAGGAACAGATAGCTGATCGATTTAGCTGTACTTTTCTGCCCAAGGTAGCCATGTCACTCGTGCTTGGCGCTCATACAGGACCCAGCATGATCGGCGTTGCCTATGCAGACGCAAGCATATTCAGCAGTATTCCGGCTTAAGGCAATATCCATTTAAACAAGAAAGGCGGGGAGAGATTCCCCGCCTTTCTTAATTTGCAAATGAATGCCAGGGCTATTTAAGTACTTCCAGCAATTTCTCGCTTAAACTGGTAATGATTTCGCCTTCATAATCTTCAATACTGCCGGCATCACATAGTTTGGCCATTTCCGGGTCGATTGGAATTTGCCCAAGAAGCGGTGCATTGGCTGTTTTGGCCATCTGTTCGCCCCGGCTTTTACCAAAGATTTCTATTTTCTTATCGATTTCCGGTACGTACAGGTAGCTCATATTTTCCACAACACCCAGCACTTTCTTTTCCAGCTTGGTAGCCATGGAAAGCGCTTTTCTGACTATCATATCCACCAGATCTTGTGGCGTATAAACTATGATCACTCCTGTAATGGGGAAAGACTGCATTACGGTCAGAGGTGCATCCGCAGTTCCGGGTGGCAGGTCGATAATCAGGTAGTCCAGTTTTCCCCACAGCACATCATTGCCGAATTGCTTGATAGCATTGGCAATCAGCGGCCCTCTCCATATTACCGCTTCGCCTTCATCGGGGAGTATAAGGTTGATAGACATCATCCCGATGCCGGTTTTACTCATCACTGGCATTATGCCACTCTCATTACCGGTTGGGGAGAGGCTAACCCCAAACATTTTGGGTATGCTTGGCCCGGTGATATCGGCATCCAGTATCCCAACATCATAACCTGCCCTTTTCAGAGCAATAGCTACCAGTCCGGATACCAGAGATTTCCCAACTCCGCCCTTACCGCTCATTACCGCAATAATGTTTTTAACCTCATTGAGCTCTTGCGCTTTTACACCGGTGTATTCAACGGTAACCTTTCCGGCTCCGTCCATCTCTTCTATGGTTTTCTGAACGGTATTTTTGGTTATCTCTTCCATCATTGGGGCAAGGCCGGTGTTGGCGAGGTATATTTTTATCCCCTCCTCTGAAATTACGATATCGCGGATCAGGTTAAGCTGACCGATGGTCCGCTTGGTGCCGATTATGCCTATGCCCTCAAGGGCTTCCCTGACTGCTTTTTCTTCAACCATTTACCTCTCTCCTCCAGTTTTAACTAATGCTGGCAAGTATGGTCTCCTCCTGAATGGTCGCATGTATCTGCGCCGGTTTCCAGGGAGTCGGTGATATAATAATTTACGGCTTTTTCCGCGTCATCTTCCATTACGCCTGTCACCACAGTGATGTTTTGAGACAGGAAAAGGTCTTTGGCATGAACGCCCATTCCTCCAGCAAGAATAACGTTGACTCCCTTTTCCCCGAGCCATTTGGGTAAAAGGCCGGGTTGATGTGGTGGAGGAACAATTAATTCTTTGGCAACAATCTTCTTCTGTGATTCATCCACGTCTATTATGGCGAACTGCTCACAATGGCCGAAATGCGGTGATACAGCGCCACCGCTCAGAGGTACTGCGATTTTCATTTTCCTTCCCCTTTTATAATTTATTTTGCATGGAACAATTTCTACCAGGAATTATTTATAAGCTGTCTATAGCGTTCCAAAGCTTTTCAATTTCTTGCGAAACCCTGCCCTTAGTATATTCCAAAACAGGTTTGCCTTGCACCATCGCCTCTGTTACCACGGTATCAAAGGGGATTTTAGCAGCCACGGAGATATTAAGGGACTGACAATGCTTCTCAATCAGCCGGGTATTTTCTTCGTTAATATCAAACTTGTTTATGCATACTAAAGCCGGTACTTTGAAATGCTGGCATACCTCGATTATTCTCTTCAGGTCATGGACTCCGCTAAGTGTTGGTTCGGTTACCAGCAGGGCAGTGCTGGCCCCTGACAGGGAAGATATAACCGGGCAACCGGTTCCGGGGGGGCCATCGATAATAATCCAGCTGGCGCCCGTGCTTTGGGCAATTATTTTGGCCTGGCGTTTTACTTCAGCCACCAGTTTTCCGGAATTTTCCTGACCGATGCCCAAACGGGCATGTACCAGAGGGCCGTATTTGGTGCTGGAGATAAACCAGTTTCCCGAAAAACTTGGCTGCATTGTTATGGCATCAACCGGACAAACGTGGCTGCAGAACCCGCATCCTTCACAGTTTAGAGGGTCAACTTTGAGATCTGTAATTGCATCGAAACGGCAGACCTGTGCGCAGATATTGCATCTGGCACATTTTTCGCTGTCGATAAATGCAACCTTGCCGCCAGCAAAATCATGTTTTTCCTGAATGCTGGGGTCAAGAAGAATGTCCAAATCTGCAGCGTCCACATCGCAATCGGCAAGCACCTTGTTTTCTGCCAGAACGGCGAGTGATGCAACGATACTGGTTTTCCCGGTTCCTCCCTTGCCGCTAAGTACTACTATTTCTTTCACCGGTGATCTCCCGTATTTTTCTAAAAACTTCCTTAAAATTTTCCTGCCATTGGGGCAGGCCTTCAGCCAGTGTGGTTCCCTTCGAATATAACCGGGCAATGTTCAGATCCAGTGGTATTGTCAAAAGAATGGGTATGTTTTCCTTTTGGCAGTACTCTTCCACCCTGGAATCTCCAACCCCGGCACGGTTTAAAATCAGGCCACAGGGAATACCCATCTGCTTTACTGTTTCAACTGCGAGCTTCAAGTCGTTTAGTCCAAACGGGGTTGGCTCAGTTACCAGCAAGCAAAAATCACTGTCTTTGATAGCGGCAATCACCGGGCATGATGTCCCGGGAGACGCATCTATGATTGAAATATGTTCCCGGCTGGTAAGTTCTTTGACCTTTCGCACAACCGGCGTGGGCATGGTCTGGCCAATATCCAGCTTACCTTGCACGAAAGAAATGCTCCCTGCCTTGCCTGTTTCTACGGTTCCTATTTGATTGGGGGCTTCGTTTATTGCTCTTCGCGGGCAAAGATAAGAGCAGGCTCCGCACCCATGGCAGAGCTCTGGAAAAGTGAGCACAAAATCTTTAACCACTGCTATTGCATTAAAGGCGCAAACCTCAGCACATTTTCCACAGTGGTTACATCTGTCTTCGTTTACAACCGGTACGTTTATGGAAACAGCATGGCTGGTTTCAAAAACTGGTTTGAGAAAGATATGGCTGTTTGGCTCTTCTACATCCGCATCAAGCAACTGCACGTTGTAATTGTTTTTTATGGATGCGGCAAGGCTGGTAGACACCATGGTCTTTCCGGTTCCCCCCTTGCCGCTAGCAACAGAAATAATCATTTTTCTTCCCCGGCGTTTTTATAAATTAGTTTGCCTTGCCTTTGCCTCTGCAGTGTCCGCCTCCGCCTCCCATGCCGAAATGGTCGCTAACGTTGTGGCCGGAAGAAGAAGACAGCTTTCCGTTATTGTAATCCTCAATCACCTGCCTGACAGTACCTTCAGCTCCTGTAATTATTTCTATTCCGGCCGATGAGAGAACCCGGTGGGCGTTTGGGCCACAGTTGCCGGTTATTACCACCTCGACGTTTTTTTGGGCAATCATTTGAGCTGTGGAAATACCGGCCCCTCCTCCGGCTGATTCTCCTGCGTTATCAACAACTTCAAAATCGATACTTTTCGGATCGGCGATGATAAACATATCACACCTTCCGAAGCGTGGGTTTACTTCAGAATCCAAAGACGGGCTGCTGGCAGAAATTGCAATTTTCATATTCGCTCCTTTAAACATAATGAGCATATGCTCATATTAATAATATTCTTGCAAGGCAGGATGTGTCAAGGGGGGTTGCAATATGATAAAGTATTATATTGAATCTACTTGACATTCGAACGTAAACGGTGTTAAATAATACTTTAGGAACAATTACTGTTATGATTGCAAGAAACACAAAACAAAAACAAGTTATTTTAAACATCCTTTCCAACACTACCTGTCACCCAACGGCTGACTGGATTTATGAGGAAGCCAGAAAGGTTCTGCCTAATATCAGTAAAGGTACCGTGTATCGCAATCTCAAAATCCTCAGCCAATCCGGGCGTATAACCGAGCTCAGAATCGATAAATCTGCACGACGTTATGATGGCAATGGCAACAATCACTATCATCTAAAATGTGAAAGCTGCGGGAACGTTTTTGATCTGGAAGTCCCGGTTCGCAAGGAGCTTGATCGGTGGGCTTCAGAAAAAACCGGACTCGCGGTCAATGGGCACAACATAGAGTTTTTCGGAGTATGCCGGAAGTGCCTTTCCAAAATGGGCATCAAATAAACCAGGCTTTCGCGTTTGGAGATTTATAAAGCTGTTGCCCAATCAGTTTGCATGTTGGGCTAAGATAATATTTTAAGGAGGCGTGTATATGGCGGAACCCGGTGATGGATGTGTTTCTTCGGCAAAAGGCCCAATTACCGAGCCAGTTAATGACGCAAAGATTATAGCTAAGGAGGAACCCGCAAGGATGATAACAGCTCAAGTTGGCAAGCCAGCTCCGGATTTTGAAGCTAGTGCATTTGTGGACGGCGGCTTCAAAAACATAAAATTATCGGATTACAAGGGTAAATGGACGGTACTTTGTTTTTACCCGGGTGATTTTACCTTTGTCTGACCGACAGAACTAGCGGCAGTTGCCGCCAGACAGAAAGATCTGAAGGCTTTGGGAGTACAGGTTTTTTCTGTAAGCACAGACTCACGTTTTACACATAAGATATGGCAGGCAGAGGAACTTTCCAAAATGGTTGATGGCGGTTTCCCGTTCCCGATGCTGTCTGACCAGGGTGGGCGCATAGGTACCGTGTATGGTGTTTATGATCCTGACGCCGGTGTCAATATCCGCGGCCGGTTTATAATTGATCCGGATGGTATTATACAGGGAATGGAAATACTTACACCTTCAGTTGGGCGTAATGTAGATGAACTTATTCGCCAGATAAAGGCTTTCCAGCATACTCGTAAAACCGGGGAAGTGATGCCTGCGGAATGGCAGCCGGGCAAACCGACTCTGAAACCTTCGCCAGCGCTGGTCGGCAAGGTTTGGGAAGTGTGGAAGCCGGAAACTCCGGTTCAGGAATAACCAGTAAAATTTTAACAATATCATTAGAAGCCGGGCTTATTAATTCTTGCCTGTAACAGGTTTGAAGGAGGCCCGGCTTACTAATAGAGATTTTTTGTACTATTGAAAGAAATGGCGTAAAAGGGGGTTAAAATGCAATTACCCGAATATGTAACCAAAGAGGAAGTAAAAAGGGTTTGTGCTGAACTGGGCCTCAGGGATTGGACGCAAATCAGTGAAACGGTGGTAGGTGATGATGAGGCAGAGGTTATTCTAAAAGTAGTCAATGTAAACAATATGGATATTCCGCTGGAGGAGTTCAGGAGAGGGCTGGAAATTGAGCTGGAACATGGCACAATGTATGAGGATGCCAATGTTACCAACAATCATCCGGTGCTTACCGGCAAGATTGTGCTTGCACACCTCAAGGAAATGATGGATTATTACGAACGGTTGGAAGTGGCCGAGATCGAGGGCGATCTGTTAAAAGCGATTATTGCCAAAAATATCGACAAGGTGGAATCCAAGTACAGAAAGCTTGCTGCTGCCAGGGAAGAACTGGCAAGGGTTATTTCCGACCAGCTGTATTAAAAACCTGTTCAGGCTTTTCCAACTGTTAAATTGAAAAAGACCAGGGGCTGGACTTGTACCCAAGCCTCCTGATTTGATAAACTTGTTCAGTGATTCTGGGCCGGTGATCCAGTCACAAAGTTTCCCTGTTGTCTATCGGGTTAGTGGTCGATTTGCGGGAGTAACTCAGTTGGTAGAGTGCCTGCCTTCCAAGCAGGTTGTCGCGGGTTCGAGTCCCGTCTCCCGCTCCAGTTTGACTTGATCACTTGCCATAGGTGACAATATAAGCCCTCGGGCTCGTAGCTCAGCGGCAGAGCGGACGGCTCATAACCGTTTGGTCGTAGGTTCGAATCCTACCGGGCCCACCAGTTGTGTGCATCGTTGCTAATTCATGCAGATTTGAATGTTATTCCTGATCAAATTTTGGTTTTCTTTTTCCTGTTACTACTGCTAGACGTTGCTCTTTTCATCAATTTCCTGAAATCACGTTTTCGGTTGCAAAACCTGCATGTGCCTATTTCATTTGCATCAATCAACCAATGATGGACACACTTGTCCTTGGTGATTACCGTGAGATTCTCAAATTTTTTATAAATCTTGAAATTACCACCGTCGCTCACTACTTCTCTGGCAGCTCGTGAAGGACCGGGTTTGTCAGATCCAGCGACTGCAACCTTGGCATTTGGAGACAAGAATTCCTTCCATGTAAATATGAGGTTAGCGATACTTTGGTAGTCTGAGATATTATTTATCACCATTAAGCCAATTTGATCGGCGTTACTCCATTTTCTGTGAACATGCTCGGCATCATTTAAAGAGTAATTTTTGATATTATCCAAGCCGGTTGTTTCCGGGGTTAAGGACAATTGTTGGTTTGAGGGCTGCAAGCAGTTTTCCTCTTGAATCTTTCCTTTTCCGTCTGCCTGCTGTTTAATTTGTAATTTAGCAGGCTGAGAATTATTTTCCATAGCTGGTTCATCTTGTGTGTCATCAGTTCCGGAAACCTCAATGATATATTCATCACTGTCTACGTTGTTTGCCAGGTTAAGGATAAAATCAAATTCGCGTTGTGATATTGTTATCTCTTCAACGCCAAGAACATTGTTGTTTTCTTTCTCTTTCTTCTTCTTTGCCATTGCCAGTTTTCCTCTTTTTAACTATTCACCTCAAGAACAATATTGAATTGAGCTTGAATTTCCGTATTCCTTCGCGACTATAATGTGTTTTTTATTAATAATCACATAAGATGCCTTTTGCCGGATCCTGGATCCGTTTATTGTGATAAATGCTTTTACGAGAATCAACAGCTTCGGGAAAGCGTCCAAATTTTCTTTCCAGTACCCGTTTTTTGAATGCTGAATGCTGCCAACCAGTGTATAACCAGGAACAGCTAATTTGACCCTCCCATATTTTTTTAGGGGACGAGGCCCCCTCAAATGTTCAAGAGGCTTGATAAACAGAATGTTATCAATATCAATATCAATGCTCTCAAAACTGCCCCCGCCATCCAGGGAATATAATAAAGCTTTTTCTAACCTCAGCCGAGAGGCATTATAGAGAGGCACGAAGGGGTTTTCCTGCCTGCAAGTAAAGCTGAAGCGCTGGCCAGCCGGGTATCTTAATTGCCCCGTGCAAATGCCGCCATTTACCAGATAGGCGCAAACGTTGATTCTTTTGTGTTTTTTGTTATCCAATGAACGTGATCCTTAAATAAAGTAAATTAGACAGTTTCCTATATTTTCCTGTCTGTTTCTATTTTGTTTTTCTGCCGGCCATTTTTTGCTTTTTCTTCTTTCCGGTTTTGGGTTCTGTGTTAAAATCCTGTCGATATTCCTCTTTTTGCCTTCGTTTTTCCTCTTTTCTGCTCAAATTCTTCCTCCCAATAGTATATTTACGCTCAGGTTTGTAAGAGCAAGTCGTGGTTCTCAAGTGAGAATATGTGTGCAAGTCTTAAAAGAACAGGAGAAGCGGGGTTGTTATCTGGAGACTAATATAATAAAGCCTAAGCTCGTAAAAATGAGAGATATTAAAAGCTGGTGTTACCAGAAATAGACAGAATTACCGTCATTATTATTCTACCATTCTTATACATTCTCAGCAATCCTAAATGTAAATGCTTTAAAGCATTTACAGGGATTCAAAGCTGATGCGGCAACAATACCATGAAAAGTCACAGATTCCCATCGGAATCCAGCCTTAATCAGTAGAAAGCCAACACCGCTCTGTCCAAATTCTTGGGATTGATTCAAAATCGCTTGTGTTCAACATCCAATTTATCCAAGAAATCAGATTAAGCGTAACCGGTTTAAATGGTATGTTTTGGGCGAAGGTTGATTTCTAATTCAGCATCAAGTGCCTTAGCAAGCTTTTTCATGGTTGAAAGTGAAGGCAGCGAACCAGCATTTTCTAATCTGGCAATGCTTTCCTGTTTAGTGTTCAACATTTTAGCCAAATCTTCCTGAGTCAAACCTTTAGCTAAACGCAAGCTTATCAGTGCAGCCGCCAGTCTGTACTCGGGTTCTAAAGCATTGTATTCTCTTGCAAATTCAGGATTTAGCATTAATTTCTTCTTTTGTTCCTTCCAGTTCATTTACGCCCTCCTCCGTGATAAATAATCGTCCCGTCTATTTTTTGCTGTTTCTATGTCCGCTCTGGAAACTGCGCTTGTCTTTTTGGTAAACCCATGGAGCAGGATAAAGGTCTTCTCAGTGTGTAAAAAATAGATAATACGATACCGATTCCTTTCTACCCTGATTCTTAACTCCCAAAGCTGTTTTTCAAGATACTTGGTATAAGGCATTCCCAGTTCTATACCAAACTCTTCAAGCAGGTCCAGCGTCTGAGCGATTCTCGCCTGGGGTTTTATTTCCAGGGAATCAATGAATTCTGCTACCGGATACTTCCCGTTAGGAGATTCATAGAATTCGATATTCCAAAGCACGGTAATATTATAACAATAATGTTATATTAATTCAAAAGCAATCAATGACTCGATGAAACAAGGGGCACAGAAAATAGATAGATTTTAGTGGTCAACCGTTGGTTACCCCGGTTGACCACTAATACATCTGGTATCGTAACAACATTAATGAAGCGATATTTTGTTGCTCAAATTATGAGCATTTTGCCTTTTTGCTTATTAGGTTGAAGTTAAACTCGAATGTTCTGCCTACCGT
>JAQWDO010000011.1:0-2879 GCA_028705415.1 Dehalococcoidales bacterium | reverse complement strand
CGGTTGACCACTAATACATCTGGTATCGTAACAACATTAATGAAGCGATATTTTGTTGCTCAAATTATGAGCATTTTGCCTTTTTGCTTATTAGGTTGAAGTTAAACTCGAATGTTCTGCCTACCGTATAGTATCGCCCACCATCAGCAAGTAAAAGCTTTACGATCGCATCATTATGCGTATAGCAGAGTTCACGTTATAGATTTGATTTCGAAAAACTTTCTTGTCTACCCAAGTCATACCAAAAAAAGGACATTATTTACTAAGGCAACATCGGGAAAAGCCCTACTATCATCCCACCGTTAACTGAGTGGGATGATTACTGTGAATACAGATCCTTTATGCACTTCGCTTTCAACTTCCACCTTGCCGCCATACATGTTAGCAATGCCTTCTACTATAGGTAGACCCAGACCGTTACCACCGGAATCTCTGTCAACCCGATAGAACCGCCAGAATATCTTTTCCAGATGCTCTGATGGAATTCCGCAACCGGTATCGGCAACTTTCAGCGAGACCACCCCATCATTTTCTGATAATGTTACGGTTATATTGCCATTAGATGTTGCTTTAAAGGCATTTTCAATCAAGTTCCCAGCTAAACGCTGAAAGTCCAATGGCTCTCCGTTTATCCATATTCCAGGCGATATGAAACGCTCAAGTTTAATGCCTTTGTGGTTACAATCCGCCTCCCAGTTGTCCAGTATACTTTCAATTATACCCGACAGGTCGAAGGATATAGAGTGCGATCTGGCAGGTTCGATATCCAATGAGGCTAAAATTAGCAAATCCTCGATCATCGATTCCATTTTTTCAACATCTTCACCAACAGAAGCAAAAGCATGACGGTAATAGGCGGCTTCCCGTTCCCTTTCGAGCGCTAGCTCGGTTTGCACCTTGATGTTTGTGAGCGGGGACCTTAGGTCGTGAGCTGCATCTTCAACAAACGTGCGCTGGCGCTTGGTAAATCCATCGATGCGGTCGAGTGCGGCATTAAGCGCCTGGGAAAGCTCACCCAGTTCATCATTGTTATTAACCGGAATACGTTCAGTCATGCTGGAAGGGTCAATACTGGCAACCGTGTTTTGAATTGCCCTGATTTGACTGGTCGAATGGCTGGCCAAGCCGTAGCCTAAAAGGCTCGAAACTATCAAGGCAACAGGGGCGGATACCAAAAGTATGGTTTTATACAAACTGGTGGCCGAGGAAATATAGCTCGTATCCCTGGCGATTACCAGCAGTTTGCCGGGCTCTTCGTCCAAATCAAGCGGGGAGGCTTGCAACCGGGATTTCCCGTCAGGCAAATCCATGGTTTGAGACCACATATCCCCAGGCCAATCGGTTATGTTTGCCAGATAGGCTTGAATATCGCTATGCCGAGATTCATCACCAAAAACCTCTTTGGTAAAGACATTATATATAAACACCGAGGAAGCAAGGGAATCTGTAAGTTCGGCAAGTTTCTGATCAAGATTGTCATAGCCGCCCTGTATTATGGCTGTTCGAGCGACCTCCGCGTCTGCTTCCATCGATTCACCGAGATTGTGATGCAGGCCGTAGGAGAGCATCGCCCAGGAAACAACCCCCGACGCTAACAGCACAGCCAACAGGCTGAATGAATAGGTGGCGGCCAGTTTGAATTTTGTGCTTTTAAACCACAGCGTCATTGTATTTTCAACCTGTAGCCTTCACCCCTGATGGTCTCAAGCGGACCCTCCTTAACGTCCCAGCCCAGGTGGCGCCTGAGCCTTTTTATCAGGCTCTCAATGGCACTGTCACTCTTTTCGGTATTATCGCCCCATAGATATTCTTCGAGTATTGCCCGGGGAAGTACTTTCCCCGGGTGGCTGATAAAACATTCAAGGGCTCTATACTCCAGGCGTGTGAGGTCGACCGGCTTGCCTTTTACTGTAACACCACGTGTAGCGGTATCTATGGTTACCTCACCAATTATCACTTCAGGCACACCGCCAGCAGTACGTCTTCTCTGAAGGGATCTTATGCGTGCCTTTAGTTCAGCAATTGAAAACGGTTTGCACAGGTAATCATCCGCACCGGCATCAAGCCCTGCTACCCGGTCAGTGATATGCTTTTTGGCCGTTAACATAAACACAGGGGTAGTTATACCCTCTTGCCTTATCAGCCGACATACATCGACCCCGTTTAATTCCCCCGGCAGCATCACGTCCAGCAGAATAAGGTCATAATCTGACGTCCTGGCAAGCAGAGATCCCCACTCTCCGTCATGTGCTGCTTCAACAATATGCCCCTCATCCCCCAAACACTCCGAAAGCAGCCGGCACAGCTTTTTGTCATCTTCAATAAGTAAAATTTTCATTAAATAACTTTCGTACCATCTAACCCTTAGCTTTGGGCTGACAGGGTTCTGACAGCTTCATATGCTAATATGGCAATAGGTAATAGGTGCCATTAATCACCATTATACCGGTGAAGTTGTAACTGTCAATGGCATCAAGGTATCAGTATCTTTTCTTTAAAAACTGGCATTTATTCATGTTGTGTTAATGTTGATGTGGTAAGTTTATCTTGGCAAACAAGAGGAGGTGGGTATGAAGCTGAGTGTGCTATATGGAGTTTGGCAGGTGGATAGTATATAGCCCTGCTATTTATGGCAGGGCTATCGAAGAGCCACATAATTAAAGGAGATCGAAATGAAAATCAAAACATTGAACTGGCTGTTTACCACAGCTATGCTGGTTGCTGTTGTCATGTTATCAATAATTCCTGTAGCTGCCGGGGATTTTAAGCCGATAGATAAATCTAAACTTGTCGGATTAACATGCGAAAAATATGGTATTTGCGAACTCGACAATGTATGCAATCCAAATAGCCCAAATTATGATCCTTTCCAACGTTCT
>JAQWDO010000010.1 GCA_028705415.1 Dehalococcoidales bacterium | reverse complement strand
CCGTTGCTCCTTTCGAAGTGTATCTTTGCCCGCTTTTTCTGGAAGACGAACGGGTATCCCAAACGGCAGAGATGCTTTACAACGAGCTGACTGACTCCGGTATAGAAGTACTATATGATGACAGAATAGAATCACCCGGAGTTAAGTTCAACGATGCAGACCTGCTGGGAATTCCGCTCCGCATTACTGTGAGCCCGAGAACCCTGGAAAAGAACAGCGTTGAGCTCAAATGGCGCACGGAGAAAAAAGCCGACCTGGTAAGCATTGACGGTATTATCGACCAGGTCAAGAAAATAGTGCTACCGGCGAAGTACAGCGCCTAGCTGTTTCTCCAGGCGCGAAAGTATCTGCCCGAGGACCTTGTCCACAGCATCATCGGTAAGAGTCTTTTTCTCGCTCAGGAAAGTGAGCCGGTATGCCATGGATTTGTACCCGTCCGGTACAGGCTTGCCGGCGTATATATCGAACAGTTTCGAGTCCACCACCAGCGGGTAACCGGCAAGTATATCCATAATCTGCGCGTGGGTAACACTGTTTTCCACCACCAGGGCAATATCCCTGAGTACAGCGGGGTACTTCGGCACGGGGCAGTAGCTTTTTTCAGCCAGCGTAAAAGGAAGGAGCGTGGTAATATTCAGCTCAAACAGGAACGCACTTTCTTCGATTTCCACTGCCCGGCATACATCCGGGTGAAGCTCACCAAGCACGCCCAACCGGTTTCCGTCTATCAATATCGCAGCCTGAACGCCCGGTTTTAAGCCACCATCGGCAGAAGGTAAATATTCCGCCTTAACACCAACACTGCCCAGCAGCGCCTCAACAATTCCTTTTAATGTAAAGAAATCAACCTTTTCCGGCTGCATATTCCAGTGCTGCTTGATGCAGGATGAAGTGATTATGCCGCCCAGCATCTGCGGTTCATCGGGTAAATCCCCTTCCCGGGGCAAGTAAACTGCACCAAGCTCGAACAGCCTTATTGCACCTTCTTCGAAGCGCCGGTTGGAAGCCAGGGATGACACCAGGGCTGGTCTCAAGCTGGTTCTGAGGCACTCCTGTTCTACGGTCATTGGTTTTTTCAATTGCAGCGGGGAAATACTCAACTCCGGCTGATTGAGCGCTTTTTTAAGCATGGCGGTACTGGTCATCGCCCAGCTCTGCAGTTCGTTGAAACCCAACCCGATCAATGTCTGACGCATCTGCCGCTTGAGACCCAGCATTGGGTTGGGCGTCTGGTTTGGAATCGCCTTGTCCAGCATATTCAGCGGAATGGTATCATAGCCCCTTATCCGGGCAACTTCTTCAATAACATCCTGCTCAAGATTGATATCACTGCGCCAGTAAGGCGGCTTGACAAATATGTCATCCTGACTGGAACCGGGAGTAATTTCACAACCAAGCAGCTCCAGCGTAGATACGATTTCTTCCCGGGTGTAAGATGCTCCCAGCAGGTGGTTAACCCTGGACAGTCTAACCGGTACCGATATCAATGGCTTCAAACCGGGCTTTTCATCTATTACCCCTTTGGCAGGAGTACCACCGGCAAGCTCGACAATTAAAGATGTGGCACGCTTGAGAGCCTTCAGTGCAAGATGCGGGCTTAAACCCCGTTCAAATCTCTGGCTGGCAGCGCTGGTCAAGCCCAGGCGGCTGCCAGTGAAGTGAACCGAGGCGGGTAAAAA
Organism: Dehalococcoidales bacterium; assembly: GCA_028705415.1. Classification (GTDB taxonomy): domain Bacteria; phylum Chloroflexota; class Dehalococcoidia; order Dehalococcoidales; family CSSed11-197; genus CSSed11-197. Next base: position 13,102 of record JAQWDO010000010.1, on the reverse strand, counting down.
GCTGGCAGACTCAAGCAACACTTCGGTAGTCTCCGGAGTAACTTCGCTGTTTTCTCCACCCATAACCCCGGCAATAGCCACCGGTCCTTTGCCATCACAAATCATCAGCATATCGGAGGAAAGCTTTCGCTCAACTCCATCCAGGGTAATAAAAGGGCAACCTTCCTCTGCCCTGCGAACTACTATTCTGTGTTCTTCCACATTGTTAAAATCGAAAGCATGGAGCGGCTGGCCATACTCGAGCATGACGTAATTGGTAACATCGACCACGTTGTTAATTGGACGCATACCGGCATTAACAAGCCTGTTTTTCAGCCAGTCCGGGCTTTCTTTGATGACTATACCCCTGACAAGGCTGGCAGAATACCGCAAACACAGGTCAGGCGCTTCTATCGAAACATCTACCAGACGCTCTATGGCTTCTCCCCCACCGCAAAATTCCGGCTCGGGGATGACCGGAGAAACACCCAGCAGTGCTGCAGTTTCACAGGCGACGCCAAGAATTGAAAGCATATCCGGGCGATTAGGGGTTACTTCAAGGTCAAAAACTGTCTCCCCCATATAATCACTTAGCGGCATGCCCAAAGGAGCAGATTCGGGCAAAACCAGAATGCCTTCGTGGTCGTCCGATAAGCCCAATTCCTTTTCAGAGCATACCATTCCTTCGGATACCACACCTCTGATTTTTGCCGGCTTGAGCACAGCCGTTTGCCCGGTATGCCCATCTATCAAACAGGCACCGATTCTGGCATAGGCGATCTTCTGGCCGGCAGCTACATTGGGGGCGCCGCAGACTACTTCATTTCGGGAACTGCCGGCATCGACAGTAACAAGGCGTAACCGATCAGCGTTAGGATGGGGCTTTACTTCCAGAACCAGCCCAACGCTCACGCCTTCCCAGGATGATCCGATCCGCTCAATTCCAGCTACTTCGGTACCCGCCATGGTAAGCCGGCGAGCAACGTCATCTGAATCGAAGGGTTCCTTGATATATTCTCGTAACCAGCTAACTGGAACTTTCATGCTTAAAACTGCCTCAAAAAGCGTAAATCGTTTGAATAAAACAGCCGGATGTCATCTATGCCGTACCGGAGCAAAGGTATTCTTTCAATCCCCATGCCAAAGGCAAAGCCGGAATATTCTTCCGGATCAATACCACCTGCTTCAAGCACTCTGGGATGTACCATACCGGCTCCCAGTATTTCTATCCACCCGCTCTGTCCGCAAAGCCGGCAGCCACTGCCCCGGCAGATAGCACACTCAACTGCCATTTCAACTCCCGGTTCTACGAAGGGGAAGAAATCACAGCGAAAACGTACCCGCCGGTCAGGACCGAAGAAGCGCCTGGAAAACTCATAAAGTGAGCCCTTCAGGTCTGCCATCGTAATACCTTTATCGATTGCCAGCCCTTCTATCTGGTGGAACATGTGTATATGGGTGGCGTCGGTAGCTTCATAACGGAAGACCCTGCCGGGAACCACTATACGCAGCGGCGGCTTCTGTTTTTCCATTACCCTTATCTGCATGGGGGAAGTATGCGTCCTGAGAAGCATCTCCCAGCCTTTTTCAGATGGAGGAGCATCTACCCAGAAGGTCTGCATGGAATCTCTGGCGGGGTGTTCTTTAGGGATATTCAAGGCTTCAAAATTGTAGTAATCCCATTCAACTTCAGGCCCTTCTACAATTTCAAAACCCATTGAAGTAAATATTTCACCAAGCTCATACATTACCCGGGTTATTGGATGGATGTGTCCCAGGTTAACCGGTTTGCCCGGTAAAGTGATATCGGGCAAGACTCCGGAGGATTGCTGACCACTGGCACTGCCGGCAAGGCAGGCTTCCTTTTCTTTGAGCAAACCCTCAAACGCGTTTTTAAGCTGATTGGCCTGGGCGCCAACCACCTTGCGCTCTTCGACCGGCAAAGAGCCGAGGCTTTTCAATACCGCCAGTATGGCACTCTTTTTTCCAAGATACTTCACCCGCCACGAATCCAGTTGTTCACGATTGGTGACTGCATCCAGAGCGGCAAGGGCTTCTGTTTTTAATGGATCTAATTGTTGATTCAAGTTAAAATACCAAATAATTCATCAGTAAATAATTATGGATTATAGGCTACCACACGTTTGATGGTCAACTTCTGTGATTATCTAAGCGTTTTGCAGATAATTAACCGCCCAGTCCAGCATATCATTATCAGACATATTCAGTTGCTCATCCGGCACAATACCATTTCCTTCAATCAGGCTCCCTTCAGGAGTCAACCAGCGGGCAATAGTAATGTAAATACCCTGATCAGCACCAATCGGGGTTAAAACATTGACACTTCCTTTACCAAAGGTAGTCTCTCCTGCGATCAGGGCACGGTCATAATCCTGAAGGGCACCGGCAACTACTTCCGATCCGGAAGCACTGTAACTGTTGACCAGTACCACCATCGGGAGGTCGGTCACCACGTCCTGATCCCTGACTTTATAAACTTCTTCTTTCCCGTCGCTGTACTTTACAGTAAAAACTATCCCCTCTGTCAGAAAACGGCTGGCTGAATCCACTACAGAGTCCAGCAAACCTCCGGGGTTATAGCGAAGGTCCAGTATTATCCCCAGGGCATCATAAGCCTCCAGGTCTTTTAATATTTTTCCAAGCTCTTCATCGGTTTTCTCACCGAACTGGCTGATAACAATATGAGCATACTCCCCGATCATTTCAATATAGACACTTTTCTCATAGACCTGGTCACGCACTATGGCGATATCACGCTGTGAAGAAGTTTCGAGGTCCATAACAGTCAGAGTCACCGATGTACCTTTTGCGCCCCTTACCTTAAGAACCACATCCATCAGCCTCATCCCGGCAATGTTTTCACCATCAACCGCTGTGACAAGATCCCCGGGTTTGATGCCGGCTTTCTCTGCCGGCGAACCGGAATATACAGCGATTATTATCACCCCCTGGTCCACCATCGATACTTCAGCGCCAATTCCTTCGTATTTGCCTTCCAGGCTATTCAGGCTTTGCAGATAGGATTCACGATCCAGGTAAGTGGAATAAGGATCATCAATAAACTCCATCATGGCTTCGATAGCCGCCTGGCTCAAAGCTTCTTTATCTATATTATCCTTGTCCACATATTCTTCGGTTATAACTCTCCAGGCATCTTCGACTGCCGCAAAATCATCATCATCCGCTGTGGGGGAATAACTGCCCAGCATCACCCCTCCAGTAAATATAAGCATTGAAACAATCAGTGCGGCACTTATGGAAATGAACCATTTCAAAGGCGTGGACATAAGAAATACTCCTTTTTTAGCTTGCGGGGAAACTTCAGGATTAAGCTTGCTGAAGCCAGGTAAACCTGTAAGCCGGGTTCTGTAGCCTCGCAAGGAGGCCGATGGCCATCTATCTAGCCCCGGTGTTGCCACCGGGGTCGTGCGGCCAACCCGGGGACGGGCCGGACACCCTTAAGTCCCCCTATTTGGCCTTGCTCCGGATGGGGCTTGCACAGCCAGCCGGTCTCCCGGCTGCTGGTGAGCTCTTACCTCACCATTTCACCCTTACTCAACCTGAATTGAGCGGTATGTTTCTGTTGCGCTTTCCGTAGGGTTACCCCTCCTGGGAGTTACCCAGCATCCTGCCCGGCGGAGCCCGGACTTTCCTCCATCCGCATAAAGCGAACAGCGGCCATCCGGTTTTCCTGACTCCAGCAATTTATATTATAACATACAAAGAAAGTGGCATTTTAGCTGGCTGCCGGGAGGTTAATGCTTGTCGAGGGCAAGATTGGCCAACCGGTCGGCCGGCCCATTTAAACTCCTGGGAACGTGTTCAATAGTGTAAGATTTAAAACCGGCAAGTAATTCGCCCGCTCTCAGATAAAGAGGAACCAGCTGCGGTTTTTTAACCCGGTACCGCCCTTTTATCTGCATTACCACAAGCTCTGAATCGACAAATATAACAACTTCAGAGGCACCCAATGCTGCAGCTTCTTCCAAGCCTGCTATAAGGGCTTTATACTCAGCCTGATTGTTGGTTGTAACACCGATAAACCTGGACACAATGCGAAGAATGTTTCCAGACTCATCTTGTATTATCACACCGATAGCGGCCTTCCCGGGATTTCCCCGCGATGCCCCATCTGAATGGATGATGACTTTTTCCGGGACCTTCAGGTTATTCACAGAACAGTATCCGACCACAATTGGCACATTTTTCAAGCGTTTCGCCACGTGCACGCTGGAGCTGTGCAGTTGACAAACCAATACGGCAACCTTCACAGGCACCCTGGATAACTCTGGCTAATGCAGTACCCTTTTTTGCCTTAACCCGTTCGTATTCCTGCAACGCCTGGGAAGGGATCTCACCAATCACTTCGGAGCGTCTTTGCCTGAGTATGGCGAGCTTCTGCTCCATATTGATCATTTCTTGCTTAATCTGTTGCTGCTCTGCCATCCACCGGTTTTCTTCATTTTTCAGCTTTTCCAGTGCCTGTGACAGTACCTGGCCGGCAGTTTCTGCCTGCTCAATAATCGCAAGGGCTTCTTCATCTATCTTTTCTGCTTTTCCACTGAGAAGCCCGGATTCCTGCTGTAAATTGGAAAGTTCTTTTGGATTGGTAATCCGCCCGCTGTAAAGCTTTTCGTTCACCACCTTAATTTTCTCATCGAGCTCTTCAGACTGCCACTCGAGTTCTTTCTGCCGGCTGCACAGCTGCTCGGAATTCTTTTCTGCCACACAGACAGCTTCTTTTGCCTTTCTGAGAGCAGGGCTTTCACCCAGTCTGACCCGGGCATCCGCCATAGCCTTCTCCAGGCTCGCTATATCGATTTCCAGCTCCTGCAAACCTAATAGTTTAACAACTATACTCATAACCCCTATTGTAGCCTGTATTACAAATACAAGGCAATTAGTTACACCTGCTTTTGCAGTGAGTGGCAATAGTAAATTTATTTACAGGCGAGCACGATCACTGTGAAATTTTTTGCTTTATTCAAGATTAGCACAGTTTGCCTGCATACGGGCACAATCCGTATGAGACCCTTCGCTTCGTTCAGGGCGACAGGGGGGCACTCAGGGTGGCAGGGGGGGTTGCTCTGAATGAAATATCCACACTGTCATCCAGAGGCAGTTTACTGCCGAAGGTTCATCCCCTACCTCTCTAACTATGTCATCCAGAGGAGCACGCCAGTGCGACGAAGGATCTTCCCCGGATAGTCTTCCTGGTTACATACCCATTGTTTCCGAGAATACGAGCCCGGTTCGTGTGAGACCCTTCGCTTTGCTCAGGGCGACAGAAGGGGAACGCTCAGGGCGACAGGGGGACGCTCAGGGCGACAGGGGAATCAGGAATGGCGAAGGAGTAGTTCAAGGTCATGTCTGTTAATGCCTATAAATAAGGGGCGGCTGCCGGCAGCCGCCCCTTATTATTCCGGGTGAAAAATAATTATTCGAATCTTAGATTGGTAGGAGCTTTTCTCTCTTGTTTTACAATCCGATCAGTTGGTGCAAACACCTGGCGCTGACGGCTGAAAAGCGGCTTGCGCAGGAATGATGGAACATCCAGTTCATCCTCGGTCTTGATCTTCTTCAACAGTCCCTCGAGTTCATCCTGATCATCCTTGGATTCATCGAACCCTGTCTTGGTTACAAAACCGGTGGCAATAAGAGTAATGCGTACTTCCTGATCGAGAGACGAGTTGGTGCCAACACCAAAAATGATATTGGCGCTGGGATCAACTGCCTGTTTGATGACTTCAGCTGCTTCATTAACCTCGAAAAGCGTGAGATCTTCAGAACCAACTATGTTAAACAGAATGCCATTCGATCCGGAGATGGATACGTCAAGCAGTGGGCTGGCAAGTGCTTCCTTGGCTGCTTCAACAGCGCGGTTCTTGCCACTGCCATGCCCGATACTCATCCAGGCAGGACCAGCATCCTTCATAATCGCTTTTACATCTGCAAAGTCGAGGTTGATGACACCGGGTACGGTGATCACCTCGGAAATGGCCTGTACACCGTGGCGCAGAACATCATCCGCCATCTTGAAGGCAGAATCCATGCCGGTCTTGGCATCACAGAGATCGAGCAAACGGTCGTTGGGAATAATGATCAGGGTATCTACCTTGCCAAGCAGCCGGTTAATGCCATCTTTGGCAACCTCGCTGCGGCGGGCTCCCTCAAAAGCGAATGGCTTGGTAACCACAGCGATGGTCAGGGCTCCGCTCTCCTTGGCCACCTGGGCTACTACCGAAGCCGAACCCGTGCCGGTTCCGCCGCCCATGCCAGCAGTAATAAATACCATATCGGCTCCGCCGATAAGCTCTTTTATTTCATCACGGCTTTCTTCTGCCGCCTTGGAACCAAGATTGTGGTCTCCGCCTACACCCAATCCGCGGGTCAGCTTTTCGCCAAGCTGAATCCTGGTTGGAGCCTCGGTGATTGCCAGGGCTTGAGCATCAGTGTTCATGGCAATAAATTCTACGCCCTGGATTTCTTCCCGTACCATACGGGTAACTGCATTACAACCACCTCCACCAAGACCTATGACTTTAATCTTGGCCGGGTTGGGAACAAAACTTGTTTTTGCCATTTATTTCCTCCTTATAATTTTACAGGAATATTATTTTTATTAACCAAACAACCGGCTCAGACTGGAAGCCAGCTTACGGAAAGTTGAACCAAACCATCCGCCCCGTTTTCTGGGTCCGGACGGCCCGTAATTCTTTGCACCCCAGAGAAGTAATCCAACACTGGTAGCAAATGCCGGGTCGCGGAGAGAATCTGTTATTCCGTATACATGAGAAGGTACGCCTACCCTCACTGGAAGCCGCATTATATCGCGGCCAAGGGTTTCGACACCGGAAAGATTACTGGAACCACCGGTAAAGACCACACCGGCCGGAACCAGGGATTCATAATCTGCACTGGGCAGTTCAAGCAAAATGAGCCGCATAATTTCTTCCATGCGGGCACGAATAATGTCACAGAGATCCTGGTAGGAAACGCCATGTCCATCGGCCGAAATCGGGTTAGCCGATTCCATTCGGCTCTCATATACCGGCATGACACTTCCGTAGCGTTTCTTCATTTCCTCGGCCACATCAAAAGGCAGGCCCAGACCGATAGCAATATCGCGGGTGAGCTGGTAACCTGCAACCGGCAGGATCGAACTGTGCCAGATGCTTCCATCCTTGAAAATACAAATATCGGTAGTGCCGCCGCCGATATCTGCAAGAATAACGCCAACCTGCTTTTCATCATCCGTGAGTACTGCTTCGCTGGAGGCCAGCGGTTCCAGTACTAGGTCATCGATATCCAGGCCTACACCCCGAATGCACTTGACCATATTTTGAATAGAAGTTGCGGCGGCGGTAATAACATGGGTCTCAACATCCAGGCGGAAACCATGCATACCTACCGGATTTTTTACTCCGGTCTGGCCATCGACACTGTAACCGCGAGGTATCACATGCAGCAGGCGGCGGTCGTTGGGGACCTTTATGCTCTGGGCGGAAGTGAGAACGCGTTTCAGGTCATCCGAGCGAACCAGACGGTCGTTCCGGGTTATCGCCACCACTCCCTTGTTGTTCATTGAGCTTACGTGGCGCCCGGTAACCCCAACATAGGCTGATTCTACGTGATAGTCGCAGGCTTGTTCTGCCTTTCTGACCGAATCCCTGATAGCCTCCCGGGCTTCGTTGATATTTACAACGAGGCCTTTATGAAGACCATGGGATGGGGACATCCCCACACCTACGACGCGGATACCACCATTATCATTGTATTCTGCAATAGTTGTACAAATCTTGGTTGTACCAACGTCAATCGAGGTTATAATTGACTTTTTTCCCATTTGTTCCTCCTTTTTCTTTGTCATGATTCTTTTTCTTTTTATCTATACTTAGTGTAATTACTCACATCTTCCATACCTCCCCATCTTCCTTTTCTCTCCTTTAATTCTTTGATTATTTATAAATACTGTTCCCGTTATTAATTCAGACTCATACAACCGGCAATTCCAGCCAGGCAACCGGTAAGGCTGATAAAAAACAGCCCCGCAGAGTTGAGGCTGGCTTCCGGATGAGTGATAATCCTCTCGGCAATACGCATACGAGCACTCCGGCTCCTCGGGTTCTTGTGAATTTCCTCCGGTGACGGTGTAATTATTTTACGATTAACCTGTCGGATTGAAGCCCGGTGAGAACAAGTACAAACCGGTACACCCGGAGGGCATATGCAATCACGGGATTCTTCCCTGAAAAACCTCTTTACAATACGGTCTTCGAGCGAATGATAGCTGATAACCACCAGGCGCCCTCCGTAACCCAGCATATTCAGTGCCTGGCGCAATGCTGTTTCCAGGGTTTCGAGCTCCCGGTTCACCGTGATTCTTAATGCCTGAAAGGTACGGGTAGCCGGATGAATGCGCCCCTTTTTCCCTCCAACCGCCCTGACGATAATATCGGCCAGTTGTGTGGTTGTGTACAAAGGCCGGTTTTTAACAATAGCCGCTGCAATACGCCGGCTGGCTGGCTCTTCGCCATATTTATATATAATGGAAGCAATATCCGATTCATTGTAAGAATTAACGATCTCTTCTACGCTAAGTTGCTGATCCGGACTGAAACGCATATCCAGCGGAGCATCATATTGGAAACTGAACCCCCGGCCGGTTTCTTCCAATTGCATGGAGGAAAGCCCCAGGTCAAAAAGCACTCCATTCAAAGGGAAAAAATTCCGCTCCAGGCACTCCTCTTCCAGATTGGAAAAGTTCCGGTTAACTATCAAAGCCGATGAGCCAAAAGAAGTCAGGCGCTCCCTGGCAATTTCCACTGCCTGGGGATCAGCTTCGAACCCCAACAACTGGCCTCCGGGGGAACTGGCATCAAGAATAGCCTGGGCATGGCCACCGGCACCGGTAGTACAATCAACATACCTGCCCCCGGCTTCAACCTTCAGCCCGTGAATGGATTCCTCCAACATCACAGGCAAATGCAACCCGTGCACAGAGCTATTCATTTTCCATACTCTCTATTATCTGCCAGGCCTGTTCCTGGGCTATCTCCTGTTCCGCCTGCCACTCTTCAGGGTTCCACAGTTCCAGATAATTGTTGGCACCGGCAATAATTATTTCGTCAGAAATACCGGCAACTTCTTTCAGTTTTGGAGGAAGGGTGATTCTACCCTGCCCGTCAAGATGTACCAGAAATGCACCGGAAAACAGAGCCCGGTTAAGGCGCCTCTGTTTTTGGCGGGAGATAGCACTGCCACCGGTAACTTCCTGTGCCAGCTTTTTCCATTCTGCCAGGGGGTAAGCAGTGATACAGTGCTCTATACCCCGGGTAAAAACCAGGCCATCTTTTAATAACGTGCGAAAGCGGGGCGGTATGGGGAACCGTCCCTTTTCATCCAGCCGATATTCAAATTCTCCAAAAAACACTGTGACCCCTTACTACCACTTTTCTCCCACTTCTTCCCACTGCATCCCATTCTACACTACTAGACATATCTCTTGTCAAGATATTTTTAAATAAATTTGGAGAAATTTGAGATTCTTTTGTTATGTATAGTAAGCCTGTGTTAAAATCATCCCACCACAAACTTCAGGGGATGGTTAATGCGGATCGATATTTTGACGCTTTTTCCGGAAATGTTCGATGGGCCGTTCGCAAGCAGTATCATAAAACGTGCCATGGACAGGAATCTGGTCAATATTTATGTAAACAACTTCCGTAACTACGCACGGGACCGGCATCAAATTGTTGATGACTGCCCTTACGGCGGAGGGGCTGGAATGGTGCTGAAACCGGAGCCAATTTTTGAAGCGGTTGAAGACCTGGCGGGCAAACCTTATGTAAAGAACCCCAAAAAACCGGTTATTTTGCTTTCTCCCCAGGGCCGCATTTTTGACCAGAAAATTGCCCGCCAATTAGCCTCCTGTGAAAACATTATTTTGATTTGCGGACATTATGAAGGGTTTGATGAAAGGATTGTCCAGCACCTCGCGACCGACGAAATCAGCATCGGGGACTATGTCCTGAGCGGCGGAGAACCGGCTGCAATTGTCATGGTTGATGCTATTACAAGGTTGATACCGGGGGCTATCGATGAAATGTCTGCCGCGGATGATTCTTTCAGCCGCGGCCTGTTGGAGTACCCCCAATACACCCGTCCGGCCAACTACCGCAATTTAAGTGTGCCGGATATTCTTCTCTCCGGTAACCATGGGCAAATAGAAAAATGGCGCCGCATGCAGGCTTTAAAACGCACCCTTGAGCGACGGCCGGATCTTTTACAATCAGCAGCTCTAACAAAAGAGGAAGAAAAAATGCTTTCCAAGCTTTTGGCAGAGGAGTCCAAAAAGGTGGATATATAATATATATAAGGTAGACTGCCCCCGTCTTGATCGGCCGGACTTGCCAAGATACGGTAAATAATGCTTTAATAGTCAGGTTTATTAGCTAAATTAGGAGATAGGTCAAAACCATGGAATTCAAAGAAATTGTTACCACTGAAGCTAACCCGAATATACCGGAGCTCGCACCCGGCGACAGTGTTAAAGTCCACGCTAAAATCGTTGAGGGAGAAAAAGAACGCACCCAGGTTTTCCAGGGCATTGTTATAAAAGTGAAAAAAGCCCTTGACGGCGGTAACTTCACCGTCCGCCGCGTTGCCTACGGGATTGGTGTGGAGCGCACCTTCCCCTTCCGCTCTCCCCGTGTAGAAAAAGTCGAAGTGTTAAGACACGGCAAAGTCCGCCGTGCCAGACTTTTCTACATGAGAGGGCTGAGCACCAAGGCTGCCCGCTTGAAAGAACGGCGCCCGGTGCAGACCGAAAACAAAGACTAGTCACCAGCGCAAAGGAGGCCGCCTTTGCTGTATGCCGAAGTCAGTGTCAACTCACCTTCCGGTATAAAGCCTACTTTTAGCTACCATGTACCGGAAGGTGTTGAAATAAGGCCGGGGCAGGCAGTATGGGTGCCTTTCGGTCGAAAAATTCTCCAGGGAATTGTAATCAGCACCGGCGATACGCCGGAATACGGACAAACTCGTGATATTGCGGGGGTTGTTGACCCCCCGGTTGTCCTTTCTTTATCCAAACTGAAACTCGCACAATGGTTATCCGCCTATTATCGATGCCCCCTTTTCCAATCACTTTCATTAATGCTCCCTCCGGGGTTCGAACGTTCAAATTACTGCACCTTAACGGCCACCGGCAACGCTGACTTTGCCTCTGGTGATTCTCTCAATGATGACGAACGGGAACTGCTGAAAAAAATCACCGCTTCCGGCAACATGGAGCTTAAGGATGCCGAAAAACTTCTGGGAAAAAAGCGGGCGCAAAAAGCCATATCAAACATGGCCAGGCTAAACCTCATTTTGCGGGATTTCCACGTCCGCCCCTCCAGAATCAGTCCCAGACAGGAGATCCGTCTTGAGCTTGCTATAAGCCGGGAAGCTGCACTGGAAGCAGCAGAAAAGCTCTCTGCCCGGTCACCAAAACAGGCAGCGATACTGGCCTTTCTGAACCGGATCGAATCATCAGCCACATGGAGCGAGGTTGGCCGCGCAACCGGCAGTTCTACTGCCGCAAGAAAATCCCTTGAAGATAAAGGGCTTATTTCTGTTACCAAAAGCCAATCCCCCCGCAGGCCGCTTCCATCATCCAGCCAGCCCCCCGAACCACCGTTACAGCCCAACAATGCGCAGATGCAAGCTCTTGGTGAAATTAACAAAAGCCTGGAAAAAAACGTGTTTCAGACTTTCCTGCTCCATGGTATTACCGGCAGCGGTAAAACCGAAGTGTATCTCCATGCGCTTGCCCGGACTATTGGACTGGGTAAAAAAGCTATTGTTCTGGTGCCGGAGATAAGCCTTACTCCCCAGATCATCCAACGTTTTTCCGCCCGTTTTCCAAACCAGGTTGCTGTTCTGCATTCATCCCTCAGCCTGGGAGAAAGATACGACCAGTGGCAGGAAATCAAAGAGGGTAAATACAACGTGGTCATAGGAGCTCGAAGTGCTCTTTTCGCGCCAATACCCAACCTTGGATTGGTGGTAATCGACGAAGAGCACGAATGGAGTTATAAACAGGACACTTCTCCCCGCTATCATGCAAGAACAGCCGCTCAGGAACTTTGCCTTCTCAACCAGGCTACGCTGGTACTGGGAAGCGCAACCCCGGACGTTGAAACATACTACAGGTCTTCAACCGGTGAGTACAGGTTGCTGAAACTGCCGGAAAGGGTTGCCCGGGGACGGGCTCCATCCCTTCCCGAGGTGAAAATAACAGATTTAAGGGAAGAGCTTAAAGCGGGAAACCGTTCAATATTCGGTCGAGCGCTTCAATCAGAAATTCGTACTGCCCTGAAACGAAAGGAGCAGGTGATTCTGTTTTTAAACCGGAGAGGGGGAGCCACTTTCGTGCAATGCCGCAATTGCGGTTATGTGGTCACCTGCCAGCGCTGCCGAATATCTCTAAGCTACCATCCAGACGAAGAAAAGCTGGTATGCCATCACTGCAACCTGCGCCAGCCAGTGCCTTCAGTATGCCCCGAGTGCTCAAGCAAACGCATAAAATACCTGGGGCTGGGCACGCAGGGTGTTGAAACTGAAATTGCCCGGCTTTTCCCCCAGGCAAAAGTCTTGCGCTGGGATTCGGACACAACCCGGCTGAAAAACTCTCACAGCGATTTCCTGGAAAGATTTATCAATGGTAAAGCCGATATACTTATCGGTACCCAGATGATTGCCAAAGGCATGGATTTTCCCGGGGTAAGCCTGGTGGGAGTAATCAATGCCGATACCGGTATCAACCTGCCGGATTTTCGCTCCGGTGAACGCACCTTCTCCCTGCTCTGCCAGGTTGCAGGGCGAGCAGGCCGCGGAGCTGTCCCCGGCAAGGTTATCATCCAGAGTTACTATCCTTCTCATTACGCTATTCAGGCAGCTGCCAGCCATGACTACCAAACCTTTTATAACACTGAAATCACCTACCGGCGCAGTTTGAACCAGCCACCCTTTTCCCGCCTGGCAAGGCTCGTATTTTCACATACCAATGATGAATTCTGCCTGCGTGAAGCACTGAGGCTTAAATATGAGATCGGAA
>JAQWDO010000117.1 GCA_028705415.1 Dehalococcoidales bacterium | reverse complement strand
GATGGCTTCCTCGCAAGACAGGCTTTTCCCGGGATTTTTTGCCAGTGTAAACAAAAAATTCGGTACACCTCACTGGGGTCTGACTCTGGCCTATTTCCTTTCTCTGGTGCCATACTGGCAATACCTTCGCTGGAAACACTGGCCGCCATGCTCAATTTCGGCTTGCTGTTTATGATTACCCTGGTTCTTTTGGCAGCGTGGAGGATTCCCAAAACCCATCCGGAAATATATGCAAACTCCAGGATAAAACTATCCAGGCGCGCCATCACCGTCACCTCGCTCCTGGCCGCCTCCATGAATATCATATTCATGCTGATTCTGGCAACGGCGGTAATACAGGCGTTTTTGATATTTGTAGCTTTTATGGTGGTTGGAATTACCGTCTATTTTGTCAGAAAAAAGCAATTGGGTTGTGCGCCTTCCCTGGTTTCCTGTAAAGATCAGGCAAGCCTCGAGCCAAATTAACTGTTATGCACATTTGGAATCTGGATGCCGACCGCGGCCATGGCTACAAACAGTGGGAGGGCACCCTTCCTTCCGGCAATATTACTGACGAGCACTATATATAAACAGCCTTTGACCCACAGTGAACTATGACAATTTTGCCGGTACTTTGAATCTGACGATTTGAGAAAAGGATTTGGCGGTTATTTATAACATGATATCAGGGCTCTGGCCGGGTAGAACAAATTTTTCGTAAAACTCATCCACAATATCCATGAGGCTTGCATCCAGAATCCGGCGCACTTCAGATACAATGCTTTCCGGTACCCCTCCGTAGTAGGCTTCGGCTATGCCGCCGGCAATGCAGGCCATGGTATCGGCATCCCCGCCCAGAGATACCGCTTTCCTCACCGCATCTTCGTAATTTTCCGATTCCAGAAAAGCGGTTATGGATTCCGGCACCGATCCCGGGCAGGTTTCATCGAACCGGTAAACCGGCCGTATGTCATCCAGCTTGCGGCTCAGGTTGTAGCCGAACTTGCCCTGGATATACTCCCGGATATCATCCTTTCCATGCCCGCCTTTAGCCATAAAAACTGCCGCTGCCACCGCCTGGGCGCCTTTAATGCCTTCGGGATGGTTATGCGTAACCAGAGCGCTGGCCTTTGCCTGGGCAAGAACTTCTTCGATTGTGTCGAAAGCAAGCCCCACCGGGCTAACCCGCATGGCGGAACCGTTGCCAAAGCTGTTGTAGGGCTGGTAGGTGCTGGTTGAAAGCCACCGGGAAAACATCCCTCCATAACCGGCACCGGGGTATTTTCTGCCGTATTCCTTCAGGAAGTATTCGTACCGGCCGTTATTCAGTATGCAATCGGCAACGGCAACAGTCAGCACGCTGTCATCGGTATAAGTGGAGTCTTCGGTAAAGAGGGGGAAATCGGTGGTTTTTACCGGGTTGAACTCGCGTGAAGAACCTATGATGTCTCCGGCTATTGCTCCCAGCATATTCGCATTATGGCACCGGGTACGGCGGCCGTCAATACCCCCAAAGCACTATTTGTGGAAATAAATCCAGACTCCGCCTTCTTCCACAACCTGGCACCTGGAACTCATGCCGGATTTTTCTACTGCAGCCTGTAACTCTGCTGCGCTCACCTTTCTGCCTCCCAGTTTGGCATGCAGCCGCCGGAGCTCGGGAGAAATCCGTTCGATAACATGCCGGGGAACCCCTTTGCCGTGGCCGCCCCCAACAATTGCAAAACCGCCTTTTTTCATTACCCGGCAGATTTCTCCAAGGACCCCCTCCATTTTGTGCATAAAAAAGAGGGCACCTCTGAATATTACCAGGTCAAACTCCGCTTCACCGAATGCCAGGTTATCCATTTCCATCCTTTTAACCTGAATGTCGTTAAACCCGCAGGCTGATATTTTCCCGCGGATATATTCGGCAACTTCGGCGTTTTCCTCAGCAATGGTGATATCCAGGCCCGGATACTGCTTTGCCATTTCCACGGCAACACCGCCGGAAAAAGGGCCCATTTCCAGTACGGAGCCGTGATCCGTGGAAAAATTATCTATGATCTGGGTTACTATATAGGGAAAAGTTACATCCCATATACTATCGAGTTCGGTTAAATCTTTAATATCCATGCGTTACCCCCTGCCGGCAGCTTTGCTTATTCGCCAAGAGCCGCAAATTATTCTAACCGCTGTAGCTGTTTGTGGCAACCGGTGCTTTCTGCAAGGCCCTCAAGACCTGTACTAGCTATTGGCTTTATCATTATCCATCATTCCCAGAACCAGCATGCGGCTGGCAAAGGCGTTCATGTTTAAAGGGTGTAATTCAAGCTCTCGATCGAAGTCTTCCAAAGCCAGTTTGTAATTGCCCAGGCAGCTGTGTGCTTCTCCCCGGTATAGATGGAGGGCATCCAGCTCGTTTTTCACATCCAGGCTGATTGCCTTATCAAAATTGGCTACCGCCTGGCAGGCATCATCAAGCTCCAGACAGCACAGACCTCGATTGGCATAAAACCTGGCTTCATCCGGATTTAAAATGATTGCTTCGTTATAGTCAAGAAGTGCTTCGCGGTGCATGCCAAGCATGGAGTAGCCTGCGCCCCGTTTGTTGTAAGTATCCGGGTTGGTGGGATCTATCCGGATGGAAGCAGAAAGGTCTTCCACGGCTTCTTCCGGCATGCCGTTGTTAAGAAAGCAAAGGCCCCGCATATCATAAATGTAGGTATTGCCTGGGAGTACTCTTTCCAGGGCGCTGTAGGCTTCTATGGCGTCCCGCCACATTTTATTTTTCATGAAGCGGTCGCCGGCTTTCAGGCAGACATCGAACCAGGTCTGCTTACGCCTTTTGCTGGCAGTAGATTTGTTTTCTTTGGCGCTGTTTTCTTTGCTCATTGTTTTACCCTCCTGCTTTTATAATTTCTCTATCAGAACGAGTGACGATAGCTTTCTTTGCAGTGATTTTTTGGAGTCATGCTTATTAAATTGAAATGGAAATAACTGGAAGTCTTGTCTGGAACTGCTTGTTTCAACCTTAAAACTGCTGGCGCAAAAGCAATAAAGAGAAGGCATTGAGATCCGCCATTTCATATTATAAAAGAGCCGTTTGACAGGAGTGTGTCAAAAAATGGGGATAATTTTAAAAATATTCAGTCAATTTTTTTTGAATATTCAACACTGTTTTGACAGGAGATTGACACAGCCGTTGTTATAATGGCGTGGAGGCCATGGGAGGCGGGCATATGGAAACCGAAAAAACAACCGGCCAGCAAACAACCGGGATCACCAGCCGGAGCTATGTTTACCTTGTTATATATCTGACAGTACTGGTGGTCGCTTCGGTTCTTATTCATGAAGCAGCTCACGTAATCGCAGCAATTGTTCAGGGTGTTGAATTTTCCAGTTTAAAAATCGGCTTTTGGGGGATTAATCCTTCGGTAACACTGCCGCAAGGCCTGGACGAAAGCACCAAAATCCCAATCTTCTACGCCGGCGGCATTACTGCAGGGATGATTTTGCTTTGCTTTTATTGTGTTTACTGGGTGAGGAAATACCGGCGCTCCCCCTCGAAGTTG
>JAQWDO010000116.1 GCA_028705415.1 Dehalococcoidales bacterium | reverse complement strand
TCCTCACCTTTTTTGTGTCATCCAGGGCATATATGCCCATCCAGAGGAGGGCCATACATTAATTACTGTCATCCAGAGGCAGTTTACTGCCGAAGGATCTTCCCCGTAATAGCGCCCGCCGTAACATACGCAGTGCTCCCGTATGAACGGGCCCAGTTCTTGTAAGACCCTTCGCTTACGCTCCAGGGTGACACCCTATTGTGTCATCCAGAGGCAGTTTACTGCCGAAGGATCTTCCCCGTAATAGCGCCCGCCGTAACATGCGCTGATTATCAACCTATATAGCCTCTCCCCCGCGTTCCTGGGTTCTTATACGCATCACATCCTCTATAGGCCAGATAAGAACCAGCCGCAAGAGTTTCAGCTCCGCCGGGGTCGGCTGCCAGGGCAGTGTTTCCTCCCAGGAAAAGCGGGAGAATGGCCATTGCAATTGCAGCTGCCCCAACTGCCAAGCGGCGCAAGATTTTCAACATGAGTTTTCTCCTCCTCTATTTTTATTAAGTTAATAATAGGGGAGGGGTATTACATGGTAATTTCAACCAGGTTACAGGTATGTTAAATGTGGGAAAAATAAAATAAT
Organism: Dehalococcoidales bacterium; assembly: GCA_028705415.1. Taxonomy (GTDB): domain Bacteria; phylum Chloroflexota; class Dehalococcoidia; order Dehalococcoidales; family CSSed11-197; genus CSSed11-197. Next base: position 2,970 of record JAQWDO010000116.1, on the reverse strand, counting down.
TGCCCAATCCTGCGCGGGGCTTATTCAAAATACACCCGGGGCAGGCATTGCAGCCTGATAAAAACTTATTAACACTTATCCCCTTTTTAAGGATGGGCAGTGTTGATCCATATCGTTTTGGTTTGCATGTACTGGTCCATCGCTTCAGTTCCGTTATCACGCGACAGTGAGCCTGAGCGCCGGTAACCTCCGAAAGGCGTTTTTATATCACCTTCTGAAAAACCGTTTACCGAGACAGTACCGCAGGGCAACTGCCTTGCCATGTATATAGCACGGTCAATGTCACGGGTAAAAACTGTTGCATGCAGCCCGTACTCTGTATCACGGGCAATCCTGAGTGCCTCATTCAGGCCGTTAACCGGCAGTACTCCAAGCACCGGTCCGAATATCTCCTCCCGCGCAATAGTCATATCAGGAGTCAGGCCTGTAAATACAGCAGGTTCAATAAAATACCCGGGTTCCCGGCTGCTGCCTCCGGTGATTAACCGTGCGCCTTCGGCTTTGCCCTTTTCAATGTAGCCTAAAACGCGGGCCTGATGCTCTGCGGTAACCATCGGGCCTATATCTGTTTGGGGATCTAACGGATCCCCCAGTTTAAAGGACTTAGCGCGTATTTTGATGCGCTCAGTAAACTCATCTACCAATTTAACGTCTACCAGCTGGCGCATATTAGCCGAGCAATTCTGCCCGCCGTTCCAGAAGGCTGCCGTGGCAGCGTGTTCAATCAGCCCGTCATCAATATCAGCATCATCAAGAACTATCAAAGGGCTCTTGCCGCCCATTTCCAGGCCTATAACTTTAAGGTTGCTTTCTGCTGCGTAACGCAAAAAATAACCTCCAACTTCTGTGGAGCCGGTAAATGACACCGCATCAATATCCGGGTGGCGCCCAACCGCCTGGCCGGTGGTTTCACCCATACCGGGAAGTACGTTTAGCACACCATCCGGCAGCCCCGCTTCCTGTGCAAGCTCAGCTAACCGCAGGGCGGTAAGGGGAGTTTGCTCAGCCGGTTTAACCAGTACGGAGCATCCGGCCGCCAGCGCAGGGGCAATCTTCCATGCGCTCATCAGCAGCGGAAAATTCCATGGCAAAACAAGGCCCACAACCCCAATCGGTTCCTTGACGATTAATGCAAGCGCGTCTTCGCCGGTTGGGGATACCTTGTCAAACCTCTTGTCGATAAGTTCTGCGTACCACTGGAAAAAATTGGGCACCTCGGTACCGATCTCATTAAAACAGTCGGTGATGGTTTTTCCGCTGTCAATGCTTTCCAGTACAGCCAGCTCTATGGCATTGGTACGGATCAGGTCTGCCAATCGTAACAAAACTTCCTTACGCGCTTCCGGGCTGACCCTTGACCAGGTACCAGCATTAAAAACACGCCTGGCTGCTTTAACAGCACGGTCAACATCCTTACTGCCGCAATGGGCTACTTCGGTAATCAGTTTTTCTGTTGCCGGATTCAGTGTATCAAAAGTAGCGCCGTCTTCTGCTCCGCTGAATTTACCGTCAATAAATGCCAGGTTTTTGATTTTAAGCATGCTGGCGGTGTTGTGCGCTTCGGTTCTGGTAATCGGAATTGTCATCTCAACCTCCCTTAAACTTTGTTCCAGAAACTTAGAGGAGTTCGGATAAATAACCCGGTAGAATAACTTATAGATGAACCAGAAATGAGGTGTTCTGTGGAAAGTTACAGGTGCAAGTGGCGCAAGTATAAGAACCTTATGAGGTGTTGTCAACTCCAAAATACCCCATGTGAATAAAGATAAGGTGTTTTTTATTCTTTACAATTCGTATTGGCTGATAGACCCAGATGGCCATGAGAAGTTATGAAGCTCGAATCCTGCCCAGTAGAGCATGTTGTACGAAAACCCTTGAAACAAAAATATATCCAGTCGGTTCACCCCCACACACGTGGGGAATACTTGGTTTGGGGCGTATGAAACCGGGCAATCACCGGTTCACCCCCACACACGTGGGGAATACGACGAATGGTATTCTACTCAATGCGCTTATTGCGGTTCACCCCCACACACGTGGGGAATACGGTTAATGTAAATGACACTAGAGCTGTATTTTACGGTTCACCCCCACACACGTGGGGAATACGGTCAACTGGGCTAAACGACCGGCTTATTACTCCGGTTCACCCCCACACACGTGAGGAATACGCATCAGAACCAGTACCAGTATATTGTTGCACCGGTTCACCCCCACACACGTGGGGAATACCAGTCCAGTCTATCTCATTGACCTTGTAACCAGCGGTTCACCCCCACACACGTGGGGAATACGAGCTTATCGAGGAGACGCCGGTATCGGTCACCGGTTCACCCCCACACACGTGGGGAATACTACTGCACCTCCTATGTTTTCAGCCTCACTGCCGGTTCACCCCCACACACGTGGGGAATACGCCTTTTAACTATCGACCTCGGCAGTTGGAATCGGTTCACCCCCACACACGTGGGGAATACTCACCATATTTATACTGGATGTAGCATTTAGTAGGTTCACCCCCACACACGTGGGGAATACGCATCCAGCAGTCAAATCCAGCATCTGCCTGACGGTTCACCCCCACACACGTGGGGAATACGCGATATACCAGCCCGGGAAAGTCAGCAGGTACGGTTCACCCCCACACACGTGGGGAATACACTTGATGAGCTCGGCGTTGATATCTCCTTGCCGGTTCACCCCCACACACGTGGGTAATACGGAAGTCTGCAGGTACGTTTTTTATTTCGTGGGCGGTTCACCCCCACACACGTGGGGAATACCGTAGCTACTGATGGCAAAGCTTATCCAGTGGCGGTTCACCCCCACACACGTGGGGAATACGATTAAATCATCAACGCCATCAAAACTCTGCGCCGGTTCACCCCCACACACGTGGGGAATACGTGAAAATAAACACAGTTTAAAACCGGCCTATCGGTTCACCCCCACACACGTGGGGAATACGAT
>JAQWDO010000115.1 GCA_028705415.1 Dehalococcoidales bacterium | reverse complement strand
GTATGCGATAATTGCTTTAACGAAGATGAGGGTTTGTGCACTGAATGCGCTCCCCGTCAGGAAATTTATGTTGCCAAAGCTCGAGCCGAAGCCATGCGCAGAAATGTCGATGAAGCAGGAGGCAGCGCAACTGTCTGGAAAGGACAAATCGAAAGCAAAACCACAAAATGCCCTTCATGCGGGAAACCAGCTGGAACCGGCAAGTTTTGCAGTCATTGCGGCGCCTCCATGGAGCTAAAAACATGCTCGCGTTGCGGTGCAAAAAATGCCCAGTCAGTTAAATTCTGCAATAACTGCGGCACTCCAATGACTGTAACCGCTCCAAAACCAGGCAAGTGTCCCCAGTGTGGTGCTCAGTGTGAGGCCGGTACAAAATTCTGCGGAGAGTGTGGCACCAGACTGTTCTAAGCATACGAGATAGCGGGAGAAAAAGCATAATGAATAAGCAATCGAACCGGAATTCAGGAGAAAACCCGGAATCCAGGTTCAGCTATCAAGGGTACCTGGAATCACCTGGCATAACCGGTGAAGCAAAAATAACTGTTGGTGAAGAGGCAGTACTTTTATCAGCAGGATTTGACCAGGTAGCTGTAGACTATTCAGACATAACTGAAATTAAGTTATCTGATTACGCTATACTCATTAATACTCCCCAAAAAACCCTCGCCCTGAGCCGTTTAGGCAATGAATGCGACTGGTTGTTTCGCGACCTGCATAATGCTTACAACCGCATAGTTCTGAAAGCCCTTTTTGTACAGGGTGAAGTTATTATGGAAACCTCGGGGGAATATGTCATTAACGAAAAAGGTAATAGATTACAGGGAACCGGGGTCATCCAATTATATCAAGATTGTGTATGTATATTGCCGCCGAATATCAGCGCCAGGAGAATTCCTTTAAGTTTTGTGAGTGATATCAAACAAGATCAGTATACTGTTATCATCAAGCTCAGTTCCGGGGAGAGTTTCTCCGTATCCAAACTGGGTTTCGATACGGATGTTTTCACAAACAGGATGACCAAACAAATATCGCTTCTGAAGGAGAAACGCCTCGATTTTATCAGGAATTTGGACCCCTCCATGAGCATGTCCAAGTCAATAGAAGTTGTCCAATTAATGCCAGCATATCAGACAGTACAATTCGACAAACTCTCTTCCGGCTATTTAACTCTGGCTGCTGTAATTAGAAACAGCATCAAAGCCTCAAGAATTGCTGACACCTTCGACATCATACCGGACATTTGTGACAGCAAACAATTGCTGATTTCCATCAAGGAGAGGCCAGCAACGGCAGACGATGAACAACAGCCTGGTATTTCGAGTGATATTGAAGATAACGATCCACAGGAATCCGAAGCCGAAAGCCTAAAATACTCCATATGGTGTATTGCTCCGGATAAAAACCACCAGATGGCGATATTAGAATTATCCTTGCCCGAAGACCAGTCAGCAGCTACCTACGTATACCGCACAGAAGGAAATTTCGATGAACTAGTCCGGATTATTAACCGTTCCCTGGAGGCTGTTAGCTTCCGGAGGGAATACATCACAGTTACAGAGGAAAAGCTTCAAGATGATAAGTACGCCAAATACCGGATGTTAATAGAACGTACCCCTGTATTAAGTATTCTGCGCCAGCGCTTTGTAACCAGAATCATCCACTCTTCTCCGGAGAAATGGAAGGCAGAAGTCAAGAGGCTTTTTACATCAGTAACAAGCAATGCCGCCAATCAGCCAGAAATATTATCCAACAAGTATTGTGCAGCCTGTGGCGCCATCCTGGCAGAAGACTCCCGGTATTGCGGAGGCTGTGGTTTGAAGATTTAATTAAATGGGGGCATGAGACCCCCATTTAATTTATTTGGGTTTACCAAAGAACAAATGTTTAACATAGCTTGCCAGCAAGAAGAACAAGAAGGACTATAAGCACTCTTTGCAATATTAATAATTTTGAGCAAACATCATCAATATCAATTTTTGTTGACTTAATGTACATGTTTAACTAATAATGTTGAGAATTGGTATGAAATAGTCCGCTAAAATAAAAAGATTATTGATTATGCAACTAGCTTATACCCCATACATCTTACCCCTGCTACTGGCAATATTTATTGCATTATTTTTGGCAGCCCGCGTCTGGAAACACCGCAAAAGGCCTGTAGCAGCAGCTTTTCTGGTACTGATGTTTGCTCTGGTATGGTGGGCATCTGCGGCTGCCCTTGAACACGTCAGCGTTGAACTGCCCGTAAATATATTCTGGCTTAAAATGACCTATTTTGGTATCACCCTCATCCCCGGTACTTGGCTTGCATTCACTCTCCTCTACACCGACAGGGATAAATGGCTCACAAGACGCAAAATTATATTGCTGTCAATAATACCGGTAGTTACCCTTGTAATAGTGTGGACTAATGAAATCCACCACCTGATGTGGGGGGATATCTGGCTGGATACCAGCCTCTGGCCACCTGTCGATTTAGTTACCCATAACGTCTGGTTCTGGATATATTCAGTATATTCTTATGCTTTGCTGTTCACGTGTACCTTGTTAATCCTGGATTTATTCAGGCGCTCATCAGGTATTTACCGGAAACAAGCGGGGATTATACTGGCAGCTTCCCTGATACCGTGGGCAGCGAATTTTCTCTTCATCGCAGGTATTAAACCCTTTGCCCTTATCGACCATACACCATTAGCCCTTGCTATAACCGGAGGAGCGTTTTTCCTGGGATTATCCCGCTTTCAGTTATTTGATATAAAGCCAATAGCATATGAAGTAATATTCAAGAGCATGGTAGATGGAGTAATAATCCTGGATACAGAAAACCATATAGTAGACATAAACCAGGCAGCTCAAAGCATAATAAACCGTAACAAATCAGAAATTCTCGGCCAACCTTTCAGCCAGGCACTGGCAGAACAAACAGGTCTTGCCGAACCCAGGGCAGATATGGACAGAAAAGAAACTGCCATAACCCTCGGAGAGGGTGAAGGAAAACGCTATTACGCGGTGTTCATTTCTCCAATATTAAACCGCCAGCGTCTTAGCGGTTATTTAATTCTGTTACACGATGATACTGAACGCCGGAAGGGTGAAATTGAATCCAGAGAAAGAATAAGGCTGGAAGCAGAATTGTCTGAACGGAAGCGGACACAAAAAATCGAAGCGGAAGCGGAAGCGGCCAAACTTGCCAATCGGGCCAAGTCCGAGTTTTTAGCCAGCATGTCTCACGAATTACGAACACCCCTTAATGCCGGTATCGGTTTTACACAACTACTTCAAGAGCAGGATTTCGGTCAATTGAATGAGCGGCAGGCTGAATATACCAGCAATATTATTCAAAGCGGTAAACATCTCCTTTCTCTGATCAACGATATTCTGGATCTTTCCAAAATCGAGGCTGGCAAAGAGGAACTAACGCTGTCTTCAGTAAATATTAAAGAGTTACTTGAAGGCAGTATGATGATGGTCAAGGATAGAGCATCAAAACGCCACATCAGTCTTTCTCTAATATTTCCGAACGATATTGACGAACTTGACATACAAGCCGACGAACGAAAAGTCAAACAAATCATTTATAACCT
>JAQWDO010000114.1 GCA_028705415.1 Dehalococcoidales bacterium | reverse complement strand
TCAGACGACAACTTTTAACTCACCTCTTCTGCTTGCACAACCCTCAATATTGGTATTCATTTATAATACCTGCCAAAATGCATAATATCACCCACAATGCATGGTGTCAAAGAATTTACACATTGTACGTGTTTTTATTATACAGTAAAATGCAAATATTGGCTGGCTTCTAAAAATTATGTGCCATCCAGAGGGCCAGCGAAGAATCTCACACGGGTTGGGCCCGTTCATACGGAAACACTTCCTTATGTTACAACGGGCGCTATTACGGGGAAGATCCTTCGTCGGGGTTTCACCCCTCCTCTGGATGACACAAAATACGAAACGCCCTCCTCCGGATGACATGAGTTAATGAATAACCTTGCTTCAATTACCGGAAGGATCTTTTAATTGAGCCTCGCGAAAAAGTTCAACTGCACGGTATGAACTCCTTACCAGTGGGGCAGAAGCAACTCCGGAAAAGCCCATATCCAGGCCTGGCCGGACGTATGAGGAGAATTCATCCGGCGTAACGTAACTTACCACCTGATGGTGCTGGCTCGAAGGAGCCAGGTATTGGCCGAGTGTCAGAAGATTGCACCCTGAAAAGCGAAGATCTTTCATAGCCTCCAGAACTTCCTCGCGTGTTTCTCCCAGGCCGAGCATGATCCCGGATTTTGTTACAATTCTCGAATCGATTTCTTTTATTTTACTTATCAGGTCAAGCGATCGGTGGTAGTTTGCCAGTGGCCTTACTTCTTTGTAAAGCCTGGGAACCGTCTCGATATTATGATTGATTACGGCTGGCCTGGCATCTGCCACTGTTTCGAGGGCCGAAGAGAGCCCCTGAAAATCCGGGACCAGTACCTCAACCAATGTTTCCGGACAAGCAGAATGAATCGCTTCGATCGTTTTTGCAAAATGAGCCGCCCCACCATCTGAAAGGTCGTCACGGGTCACAGAAGTGATAACAACATATTTAAGGCTGAGCCTGCCAACAGCAGCAGCAATTCTTTCTGGCTCATCGGCTTCCAGCTCAGATGGTTTACCTTTTGCGATGGCGCAAAATGTACAGTTACGAGTGCAGATGTTTCCCATAATCATAAACGTTGCAGTTTTTCTGGCAAAGCACTGGCACATATTTGGGCAAATAGCGCTCTGGCATACCGTGTTCAGTTTCAGGTCTGCCAGTACGGAAGAAACATCAGCCATTTCACCTGCTCTGGGCATTCTCTGCCTGAACCAGTCTGGTAATCTTTTATCCAAGAATTCCTCCTTGCGCATGAGGATTTTCCACAACCTCGAATTCAACTCCAAGAACTTGGGAAAAAATATTCAAGAATACAGGCCGGGCTTCGTCTGCGTTAACCTCTCTTTTGGCAAGAGCTGAAATTGATGTTGCTTCTTTGCCAGGCAAACCGCACAGATTAATAGTTTTAAAACCATCCAGGGAGGGGTTGATGTTAAAAGATATTCCGTGCATGCTGATGCCCCGCATAAAATGAAGACCGATAGCAGCCAGCTGCTTCCCCTCTACCCAAACACCGGGGTGTTCCGGCCATCTTTCGCCTCGAATGCCAAAGTGTTGTGCGGTATCGATTACTGCCTGTTCGAGGTCATGCATGAAGCGCCGCAGTTCACCGCCTCTCAAGCGCATATCCAATATTGGATAAATAACCAGCTGTCCGGGGCAATGAAAACTGACATCGCCTCCACGGTTTGAGGCACAAACCTCTATTCCCAGGCGAGAAAGCTCTTCTTCCCCGGCGAGAATGTTGTCGGGATTACCGAATTTTCCCAGAGTTATTGTGGGAGGATGTTCCAGTGTCAGGATGATATCACCTGTCTTTTTCTGGTACCTTGAATCCGCCAGCCGCAGCTGCATATCATAAGCTGTTTTATAGTCTGTTAAACCCAGATTCCATACCAGGCATTTATTCATAATATTTTCAGCATCATTCAAATTTTAAAAACTGCAAGGCTGTAAGTGTAACAGTTAAATCTGTATCAGGTAGTAGATACCCACTCCGATAAACACTATTGCCATTATTATGCGCAGAATTTTTTCAGCCTTGCCCAGGTTGTTAATCCATTTAGAGGCTGCCGTAACTCCGGCGGCAATCAGTACGCCAAAAAAAATAACCGGGAGACCGGTTCCGATTGCAAACAGGGGTGGCAGGAAAATTCCGCCGGTAGTTGTAAGAGCGACAGGAATAAGCACCGCAAAGAAAAGCACCGCGCTGTAAGGGCAAAAAGCGAAGGCGAAAATAATTCCCATAAGAAGAGCCCCGACCAGCCCCCAATCTGATACTTTGTTCCCCAATGCTGCAAGCCTGCCGCCTCCCCCAAAAGAAAAGCGGTCGATTACCAGCATCAGGAGTCCAGCCAGGATAAGCAAAGGCCCCAGTACATAAGTCCCCATGCTTTCCAGGAAGTTGCGGATTGCTGGCGTTTCCAGCCCAATAGCAATAATCAGCAAACCGATAAGAGTGTAGCTGATCATCCGGCCCAGTGAGTAAAGAAGGCTGGCCATTATGGCATATTTCCGGTCGGTAATGCGGCGGCTGATATAGGCAATGGAAGCAATATTGGTTGCCATGGTGCACGGCCCGACGGAAGCCATCAGCCCGAGCAGAATTGCTGCCAGTATAGTGACCTCCGTATTGAGGAAAAGACTATGGAAAAAATCAGACAGCCAGGCCATTAACGGCTTTCTCCATAGAGAGCCTTGTCCATATTTTTCCTGATTTCGCCGACAAATTTATTCTTAAGCTCCTGGTTGGTTCCGGTTGAATCAGTGTAGAGCCATATGCTGGTGACCTGCCAGGTGGTTTTTTCATCCCCTTTTATGGTGGTTATGAACAGGGCGAACTTGGAGGCGTTAAACTTGTCCATAAGCGGTTTGGTGGCAGGGTCCCTGGTATCGTAAGTTTCATATGAAAGGTTACCGTTTTCGATCTCATCGCTGTAATCTTCGAGTATGGTGGTATTTACCCACTCTACCGCGAGGTCCAGACAAAAACAGTTATCCGATTCATAAAAGAAGTCTACTTCTACTTTGTCAGGATCTCCGGTCTGAGGTGGAGGTGAGGTGGTTTGGCCTTCCGGGTTACTGCATGCCAATAACCCCAGCGCGGCGATCAAGATTACCGTTCCAATCCATATTGCTGTCCTGTTTTTAACCACAATAAGCCTCCCCTTGGCGTGTTGCCTTGATTGAGCTTAATCTGTTTGAGCTTTGGATATCATGGCGATGATTTCCTGCTTGCTTGGTACCTTGCCTGCACAAACCACTTTTTCATCAATAACCAGTCCTGGGGTGGTGAGTATCGGGTACTCCATGATTTTACCCATATCTTTGACATATTCGACAGTAGCTTTTATGCCCATCTCATCCACCGCTTCTTTTACCACCTGCTCCAGCTTGTGACATTTTGCGCATCCTGGTCCCAGAATCTTGATAATCATGTCTTTTCTCCTTTAGCTTTGTTAAGCGATAGCTCCAAAAATCAACCCGGAAATGGTGGCAAAAAACACTACCAGACCCACGTAGGTCAAGGTCTTTTTTGTGCCCATAATAGAACGAATAACCAGCATATTTGTTAGAGA
>JAQWDO010000113.1 GCA_028705415.1 Dehalococcoidales bacterium | reverse complement strand
GCCTGCCCTTCCTGTACCGGGCTGGGGTTCAAACAGGAATTCGATCCCGATTTGATTTTACCTGATAAAGAACTTTCAATTGCCGAAGGGGCAATACATCCCTACCAGTCTCAAACCTGGTACTTGCACCAGCTGTCCGATATTGTCGGCCGTTACGGTTTTTCAACGCATGAACCTGTGAAGGAATTTACGCAGGAACAGATGAACCTGATACTCTTCGGAGAAGGGGAAAAGCCAAAACGCTACCGGAATTATTTCGGCAAGATGAGGGAATATCAAAACGGATTCGAGGGTATTATCCCCCGTATGAAGCGCCTGTACAGGGATACTGAGTCGGAGCAGTCACGGCAGTTCATGGAACGCTATATGATAAACCTCCCCTGTCCGGAATGTGGCGGAAAACGGCTTAAACCGGAAGCGCTTGCGGTCAGGGTTGCCGGTATTAATATTACTCAAGCAACTTCCATGCAGGTAAGCACTTTACTGGATTGGATCCAGTCGCTGAGAAGCGAAGAAGGAATACTCAGCTCGCGGGAAAGGGTTATCGCCCGCGAAATAATTAAAGAGATAGAAGCCAGGCTTAATTTTCTGGTCAATGTCGGTCTGGACTACCTTACTCTTGACCGGGTTTCCTCTACGCTGTCGGGAGGAGAGGGGCAGCGCATACGACTGGCAACCCAGGTCGGAAGCGGTCTGATGGGGGTTTTATATGTGTGCGACGAGCCAACGGTAGGATTGCATCCGGCTGATGATGAGCGCCTGATATCCACACTTACACGCCTGCGCGATATTGGCAACACCGTACTGGTGGTTGAGCACGATGAATCCATGATGCGTACTGCCGATTATATAATCGATATGGGGCCGGGTGCCGGGGAACACGGTGGATACATGGTAGCCTGCGGTACCCTGGAAGAAATCAAGCGTTGTCCCGGGTCACTTACCGGCCAATATCTGAGTGGAGAAAAAGTCATCCCGATTCCCGGGGAGCGGCGGAAGGGCAATGGCAAAAGTATTGTGATCCGTGGTGCAAGTGAGAACAACCTGAAAGATATCGATGTCAGCATACCGCTTGGCTGCTTCGTCAGTGTAACCGGTGTTTCCGGTTCAGGCAAAAGCACTCTTATGCACGAGGTGTTATATAAAAAGCTGGCACAGATACTCTACCATTCCCGTGAAAAACCTGGCTCCTGCCGTGACATTGAGGGCATCGGTCATATCGACAAGCTGATCCATATCGATCAAGGCCCGATAGGGAGAACACCCAGGAGTAACCCGGCTACCTACACCGGAACGTTTACTCTGATACGTGAATTGTTTGCTTCTTCTCCGGATGCCAAGGTCAGGGGATATGGTCCCGGCCGTTTTTCCTTCAACGTTAAAGGAGGCCGCTGTGAAGCCTGTGCCGGAGATGGATATACACGTATTGAAATGCAGTTTTTGCCGGATGTAACCGTACCCTGTGAAGTCTGCCGGGGGAAACGTTACACACGTGAAGTATTAGGGGTAAAGTTCAAGGGCAAGAATATTGCCGAAGTTCTGGATATGACTGTAACCGAAGCATTGATATTTTTTGAGAACTTTCCCCGTATAAAGCGCAAACTGGAAACCCTCCACGACGTCGGGTTGGGCTACATTCGCCTGGGACAGCCGGCAACCACATTATCCGGAGGTGAAGCTCAAAGGGTTAAACTGGCTACCGAACTTGCCAGAAGACCCCTGGGACATACTCTTTATATGCTGGATGAGCCGACAACCGGGCTTTCCTTTGCGGACGTGTCTCTTTTGCTTATAGTCCTGCAAAGGCTGACCGATGCCGGTAATACTGTATTGATAATTGAACATCATCTGGACGTGATAAAAAATTCGGATTGGGTTATTGATCTGGGGCCTGGCGCCGGGGAAAAGGGTGGGGAACTGGTAGCCGCCGGCTCTCCCGAAGATATTGCCGGTAACCCATCTTCTGTTACCGGAAAGTTTCTGGCTGGAGTTCTGGATGTGAAAAGCGCTGGAGCGGCAGCAGCTTGATTTTCATGCGTCAGGAGGTTTGTAATGAACAGACAAGAAGCACTTGACAGAGTGCAGGAGAAGGTTGGCAATCAAAACCTGGTAAAACATATGCTGGCTACGGAAGCGATTATGCGGGCTCTGGCAATTCGTCTTGGTGAAGATGAACAAATCTGGGGCCTGACCGGTTTACTGCATGACATCGATATGGAAATCTGCGAAGGAAACATGGATACCCATTCCAAAATAGGTTCCCGGATGATACTTGATATGGGGGTTGGCCAAGAGATTGCCAACGCTGTATTACGGCATAACGAAGCTCATGGTTATGAGCCTCAAACCAGCCTGGATAAGGCGCTATTCTGCTCGGATGCCTTAACCGGGCTCATTACCACTACTGCTTTGGTCAGGCCGGACAAAAAACTGGCCAGTGTTGAAATGAAGTCTATTAAAAAGAAGTACAAGGAAAAGGGTTTTGCCGCCGGAGTAAACCGGGAACAAATCGAGACCTGCAGAAATCTTGGACTGGAATTGGATGAATTTATTGAGTTGGGTCTGAAAGCCATGCAGTCGGTTTCAGATGATCTTGGCCTTTAACCAACCGGACTGATTCAAATGATATTGATCGTAGAACCTTCCGGGGTTTTGGTTACTTCAATCCGGTTATTGAATGCATTTTTAAGCTCGTCAATATGAGTAATAACCAGGATTATCTGGAAATCATCCTGAATTGCGTTAATGGCCTCCTTAACTTTTTCCAGACCGATGCTGTCCTGAGTACCGAAACCTTCATCAACAATCAGGGTTGGCAACGGAGCTCCGCTGCGGTTGGCCAGCAGTTTGGATAATGCTATCCTCAGCGCAAAATCAATACGAAAAGCTTCGCCTCCGCTGTACATTGTATAATCGCGGGTTCCGGCTTCATCGGATATATTGATGTCCAGCGTTTCAGCCACCCCGCCGGTTTTTTTCTGCTTTTGCGATTCCAGTTTGAGAGCCATCCGGTTGTCCGTCATTTTGCCCAGTATACGGTTGGCTTCGTTTTCTATTTCAGGTATTGCCATTTCAATCAGCATCCCCTGGATTCCCTTTTTGCCAAAAGCCTGGGCCAGGTTTTTTAATATGGATTCTTCGCTGGTGACGGTTTTCAGCCTGGATTCCTGCTCGGTCAGTTTTTTCCCCAGTTCGGTCAGGGCTCCCAGTTTCGCCTTCAGGCTGTAAACCAGATCCCGGTGGCTTGTGAGGGAAGCTTCAGTTTGTCTCTGGCTTGTCTCAGCCTCTCGCAATTTACCGGTAATTGAAGGCAGGTTTGTTACTTCTTCCTCCAGCTGTCTCGATGCGACCCTGTCAAGTTCTAACCTGTTTCGGAGGCTCTCAATAGCTTCCTCAGCCTGGACAAGCTTTTCCTGTTCTGTGCCGATCCGGCCTTCTGCTTCATTGAGCCTTATTTTCTGCTCACTGTAAGATTCTGTTTTGGAAAGGGTATTCTTGGCTGTGTTGTAAGTATTTTCATCGTAATCTATAGCAGTAATTTGCTCAGAAATTCTGGCCAATTCTGCTCGTTCCCTGCCGGCATATTCTTCCGAATTGAATGATTTCTCCAATTCCTGCAGTACTTTTT
>JAQWDO010000112.1 GCA_028705415.1 Dehalococcoidales bacterium | reverse complement strand
TACTTGCTTTCTGCAAAGCTGTATCCGGTGCGCCTGTACCCGTTTCCTTCAACACCATTCACATCAGCCCACATATCCACCAGCTGGCAAAGAAAACCGTCATAGCACTGTCCTGGTGCCCGGCACTTGTCCAGTTTGGCCTTGGTTGATTTCCTGAGTCCGATAGTACTTCTTGGTTCGCTTGTGTTCATTCCTTTATCACCTCGCTTGTATTATTACTTGTTTGCTGTAAAGCACGCGATTCATGGTCAGGGTGCTGAAGATAGAAATGCGCAGTAACATATGCATGTATTTAGGATAGCATGCATATATTAATTAACCAATTAAAAAAGTAGTTTAGAAATTAATAAATATTAATAAAGACAATATAATTTATTAAGGGTAGTGGAATAGTACAAAAAAATAGTTTTATTCGCGGTTTAATATATAGCCGCTGCCGGCTTTGGTTACGATTAAACTGGGGGTTCGCGGATCTGGCTCCAGTTTTTCGCGTAAATGATAGATATAAACCCTGATGGCATTGGCGCTGTCTGGATAGTTGCTGTCCCAGATACTCTGCGCGAGACTGTTAATGGTTACTACCTTGCCTGCGTTTAAAGCCAGATGGCGAAGTATTGCTATTTCAGTTTTGGTAAGGTTGTGAACCTTTTCTTTGTATTTGACTGTGCACCTGGCCAGATCGAATTGAAAGGGGCCTATTTTGTCCGGCATTGATGAATCCTGCCCATAGTGCCTTCGGATAATAGATTTTATCCTGGCCAACAGTTCAAGCTGGCGGAAAGGTTTGATGATATATTCGTCAGCTCCCAACTCAAGTGCTTTAATGACCGATTGTTCCTCCTCATTCTGGGTAAGAATCATAATCGGGATATTGGAAAAAAGCCGGATCCTTTTCAGAACTTCATATCCGCTGATATCTGGCAACCCCAAATCAAGAATAACGATATCCGGATCCTGAGTTTCAACAAATTCTATGCCTTCTTCTCCCAGTCGGGTGGATATAATTTCGGCTTCTGGCCAGCCCACCTGGAATGATAGCGTTATCGTTTCGATTATTGCCCGGTCATCTTCAATTAATAATACCTTCATGGTTGACCCTTCATTTATTGTCGTTGCCCTGGTTATCTGTGGGTATTGAAAAGAAAAATCTGCTGCCTTTTCCTCTGGTGCTTTCCAGCCATATTTTACCACCATGCAGCTCAACAAGCATTTTGGATAGAAACAATCCCAGACCCAGTCCACCCAATGCATCGCCCATATTCTTTTGCCGGTTGTAGGGTCTGAACAGCGTCCTTTGGGCTTCCTGGCTTATTCCGCAACCGGTATCCTCAACCTCGAAAACAATGTTGCTGTTTTGGGCTTCAGCCTTCAAGTTTACTGTACCATTGCGGCGGGTAAATTTAAAGGAGTTATTCAACAAATTCAGAAGTACCTGTTGAATGCGTCCTGCATCAACGAATACCATAGGCAATTTGCCGTTTATTGAAAGGTTAAAATGCAGTCCGTTACGTTCTGCTTCCGGAAGCATAAAGGAGTATATCTTTTTTAAGAAAGCCCGCGGGTATAAATATTTTCGTTCCAGCTTGAGTATGCCAACTTCTCCACGGGCAATATCAAGAAGCTCGCTGATTCTTTTGGAAAGATTGTTGGCTCCCAACTGGATATTTCTGGCAAAACTGATATAAGGTTCCTCTGTGAGGTTCTCAGCCAGATAATCACTGGAGACCAGCAAAGGAGTCAGGGGTGTTTTAAGTTCGTGAACCAGTGCCCGGGTAAACTCAATTCTCTGTTCAGATTGTTCTTTTAACTCTGCCTGCAGAGCCTGTTCCTGCTTGAGAAGTTTCTTGAGGCGGTTTTCGATGTTGATCCTGTCGGTTATTTCGACCTCAACAATTATAACGCCCAGGATATTTCCTTTGGAATCCCGGTAAGGATAACGGTCAAGGGTGAACCACCTTTCGTGCAGAGGTTCGTAATTGGTAAAAATTGACCTCTCCGGAATGCCGGTTTTCATCACTCGAAAATCTGCAAGAGTGGCACTGCGTGCATTTTCCCTCTCCGGATGGTTCTCGTAAGCTGTTTTGCCCAGAATTTCTTCTATTGGTTTGCCTATCGACTTAACACCGGCTTTGTTTGTGTATACTAACTGTCCTTGACGGTCCACTAAATAAATACCGGCAGGTGTAGCATCCAGCAGCTCCTGCAAGGCTTTTTTGTCCTGGCTCGCTCTTTTTTCAGCTGCCTTGCGCTTTTTTGCTTCGATGTCTGACTTGTTTATGGCTTGCTGAAGCTGGTTGGTGCGTTCTGCAACCAGTGTTTCAAGGCGGTTATTGTGATCCGACACTTCCTTTTCCAGTTGCTTTTTTCGGCTGATATCTTTTATACAGGCTATCACCGCCTTTTTACCCTGGAAGGTCGTAGTTGCTGCAGTGTATTCAATTGGAACCAGGCAGCCTTTCTTGTTCATAATGGTCGATTCAGTCAATACGGGTTTGACTTTTTTTGATTTAATATTTTTATATTTCTCGGTTGCCATTGGTTTTAAATCATCAGGGATAAGGTCCAGAAAGCTCATCTCCGAGAGATCTTTTCTTGAATAGCCGGTTATTTCGAGCCAGCGGCTGCTAACGAATACATGCCTTGCTTTCATGCCATTTAAATCCTGCAGTATTACCACTGCTTCTCCTGTGCTGTCCCCGAGGGCAATTAATGTCTTGCATTGTTCTTCGGTTTCTCTTAATCTGGCTTCAGTGTCAGAAACCTGGTTATCTTCTCTGAAAGACTCGATTATACCAATTATGTTTTTGTCGGAATCAAAAAGCGGGAAAGCAGAAACAAAGTAAGATGTTCTGCCGCCGCCGGGATTTACAGTTGTTATTTTTGAATGAACTGATTTTTCGCTACCTCTTATTCTGTCTAGCTGGCATTGGGGAGTATGACAAAACTGGTTCGGAAACAAATCATGGCATTTTTTACCCCTGGCTTCCTGTGCAGATATACCGGCAATCTGGCTATATTCCCGGTTGATGTACCGGACTGTATGATCAACGTCAATAATGAGGATACTCTGAGGCAGATTGTCCAGGGTGTTTTCTAGCATCAGCCCAAGCCCATCAAGGGAAAATTCTGCCGGGTTGTTATCATTTAACTGCTTTTTTGTAAGGTTGTTTTGACCTGATAATACTGTTTTTGCCAAATTTTATTCCTCGGTTTCGGGAGATTGCTTCAGATATTATACTATAATTTCTATAGATCCTTTGTAAATATTAATATAATTTAACCAACTGGGCAAGCAACAATACAAATTAGCCTGTAAATGATTGGGCATTTGCGGATGAAGTGAAATGACCATGTGTTGCAGGCCGTTTTATCAGATTTGTGACAGTTCAAGCTGGAAAGGTTCTCTCTATTTTTGTATTCAGAACAGAAAAGGATGGCAGATTATTGTGATAGAATATCAGGTAATTTATATTTGGTGCAGGTTAGCAAGCAAGCGAGGATAATATGAAGGTATTGGCATTGAACGGTAGCCCCAGAAGAGAGGGAAATACCAAAATAGTTTTACGCCATACGCTCGAGGCAATTGCAGAAAATGGTATAGAAACGGAGATATTGGATCTGTTTGATTACAAAATAGAACC
>JAQWDO010000111.1 GCA_028705415.1 Dehalococcoidales bacterium | reverse complement strand
AGACGAATGTGCAAGCCATGGGCTATACAACTACTGGGATTTTAATTTTGCAAGGGATAAAAAGCATGAATATGCAATTGAAAGAGATACTTTCCGGTTTTTCCCGCTTAAAGGTTTCGGGCTGGGTGCCTGGAGCCAGGAAAATGCCTGCTATACTGCCAACTTCCTGCAACTTGATTCATATCTTCTTGACCCATTAAAAAAACAGCAGCAAAAATGTACTGCCGACTATTACACTATGCGGATCCTCATGTTCCCTCAGGGACTGGTATTTAAAGAGTTCAAAGAGTTCTTCAACCAGGACTGGTCACCTGAAATAATCGGCACTGAGTTAAGGGAATCCCTCAATAAATGGCACCTTGAAGGCGTTCTGGATTGGGATCAGGAAGGTATCCGGTTTAACCGGAAACATTTGGCCAGAACAACGGTCTATCTGGCAGAACTCCATACCAAATGCCTTTACTGCCCGACCAGTAAATAAACCACCAGTTAAAAAAAGCTGAACCGGCTTATGCCTTTATCTTTCAAGATTCAATCCCTAACACGGCATTCCTGAAAATTTCCGGTCAGTTTAAGCCAACTATGCCCCTCTCAATCCGGTTAGCTGGAAGCCGTACCAACCACCCATTGTTTGAGTGAGTCAATTATCGGAGCCAGACTATCTTTATCATAATCTGAAACAAGGATTTTAACAGGGCTGTCGGCATCTTTGTTTTCCGAATCTCGTGTAAAAATCAATTCATTATGAACTTGTTCGGAAACCGCATGTTTGGAAATAATGAAAGTGCCTATTCTGGGTTTGAGGCTATTTCGAAGCAAGTTTACTGTTTCCAGGTTATCATAACTCCAGTTTTCAAATACCTTGCAGCCAAGAATCATGTCAGGTCGCAGAATTTTCTTCTGGTCTGCAATCAATGCGATATCTTCAGGTTTCCTGGCTACATACAGAAGCGTGATGCCCGGTTTCTTGAGCGCTTCCATGATATGCCCCGCCGAGTCAAGCCTGAGCCAG
Organism: Dehalococcoidales bacterium; assembly: GCA_028705415.1. Lineage (GTDB taxonomy): Bacteria > Chloroflexota > Dehalococcoidia > Dehalococcoidales > CSSed11-197 > CSSed11-197. The sequence continues at coordinate 2,638 of JAQWDO010000111.1, read as the reverse complement.
TCTTTTGTCTCATTAATATGATTGGCAACTGCCATTGCGTTTTGCGCGTCAGACCTGATAGATACGTAATGGTTTAAAACGGCTGAATTGATGGTAAACGAAGGCAGGATAAAAGCTTTTTCCGCCTCGCCGCGAAACTCTAACCGTCTGGATTCCACGGGGAGAGGCACTTCTTCTATTACATTGCCTCCAACTCGATGCGCATCAGCCAGGGGGACCTCACACTCATCGAATTGAAACATCTTGTCAGCTTTGAGAAGCTGTATCAGTGAAAGTTCAACCCATTTTTCAAAACCCCTGGGGAAATTTTCCCTGAAGAAAGAGGTTACATTCTGTTTTGCCAGTTGCTCGAATACACCTGATTCGTATTTTTGTTTTAACAAACCAAACAGCAGATCAAAGGTTTCCCTCAACACAAATCCCTGCGGATCAAGCAAAAGCCACTGCAAAACTACATTGTACTCAACAGCTTCCAGGCCAAGCAGACCCTTTACTTCTTCTTCTTCACGATTAACGTTTTGGCTAAGAGTTACAGCATCCTGCAACAACTCCGGCATGGTTTCTTCTACAAACGTTTTTCGCACGTCATCAAAACGGGCATAGAATTCCTCGCGTACGTTTTTTGGAATACGGGTGAACTCGGTAGTAATACGGATTTCTTCATGCTTTGAAATGAAGTCCTTGAGAAGTAAATAGCGGTTTTGCCAGGTGCTTTTTGTCATAGACACTGTAGATTGCCTCCCTCTGATGGATATTAATTGATAAAGAGCCCTGTTGCTTGTTGTTTTTTTCCGGCTAATTCAGGGTTTATTGTCGGGGGGGGTGATCATTACTTAATTTCATTAATTCACCCCCCCCCTGCAAACTCCTGAATATTACCGGCGGGCAGATTACTTACAGGCCAGTATAGCCTGTTTTATAACTCCCCTGGCAGCTGATACCTTCCATTTGTTGCCGGGGCTATGCCCCGTACCGGTAAGCGGCATTGCGCCTTTTACCCCTTCCTCAGCGGCTGCCGCGGCCGAAGATTCATCAATCTGCTTTCCTTTGATAGAGTTCTCAGCCCCCGTTGCCCGGTAAGGCTTGGGGTATACGGCATTCAGGCATATCCTGGCATCGCCACTGCCTATGGCTGCCGCGCAGTTTACTATAGGGAAATCAATAGAAGTGCGCAAGGCAAACTTGACAAATGCGCTCTTGCCTGAGAATGCCGGTACCTGGATTTCGGTTACGATTTCATCTTCGTCCAATACTGTAGAACCCGGAATAGCAACGTCCCAGAATTCTTCCGCAGCAATGCTGCGTTTGGTCGTTTTAATGGTAGCATTCAAAACTACGAGCGCCGGGGCGGTATCGGACGGGTTAACCGCAACACAGGCTTTAACAGCGCCGAAAATGGAATGGTAGCGGTTTTCACCGGCCATTCCATAACACATATTGCCGCCTTTCCTGATACAGTTAAAAGCATTATCGCTTGCCCGGAAATACCAGCAACGGTTAAGCTGGCAGATATTACCACCAATAGTTCCGGCTTCCCTCAAGTGGGGCGATGCTGTCTTGTGTGCCGCCTGGGCAAGGGCTGCCCAGCCATTTTTTACAACACTGCTTTCAGCGATATCCTCAAGCCGGGTAAGAGCGCCTATCTTGAGTGTGCCGCCTTCCTCTTTGATGTATTCCAGGCTGGGTGAAATGGTTTTCAGGTTCACTATCTTTTTTGGATACATCGAAGCAGGCAGTATCTCAAACCTCAGCGTACCTATGAGATCTGTTCCTCCGGCATTCACAACTGCATTCCCGCCTCCGAGGTGAGCTACCGCTTCCTCAATGCTGGTAGCATTTATATGCTGTTCATAATCTAAGATTGTTTTCATTATTCCAAACCTCCTATGCCTTACCCAATGCCTTAAGTACCTGGTCTGGCGTGGTCGGGAAGTGGTTTACCCATTTGCCAATGGCGTTATATATGGCAACATTGGTTGCCCCTCCACCGGGTGTTGCCGCCGGAGCTTCACTGCAACCGCAAGCGCCATAAGGACCCCAGCCAAGCTTTGTTTCTATATACCGGCAATCCATTGAACCAACATCGTTCATAAGGTACACCGGGTATCCGATCAAATTATCGTTGAGCCTTCTGCCAGTTCCATAATCGTAGATCACTTCTTCCGCATTAGATCTGCCATAGCCCATGTACATACCGCCATACTGCTGGCCCTCGAAGGAATCAGGATTTATCACTGTGCCACCGTCGTAAACAGTGGCTACGTTAGTAACAAACACCTGTCCGGTATCCGGGTTAACCTCTACTTCGGTAAAATAGACCTGCCTGTTCATCTGGTAAAATTTCTCCGGTGAAACGGGGTTGAGGTCTCTCACGAAGAACGGCGTACCAAAGGCACCTTCCGGCCCGGCAGTATAGGAATGGGCCTGGACTATTTGACGGATAGTAACTTTATTTTCCGGGTTGGCTTTTTCAAAGACGAAACTGTCTTTGATATCAAGGTCGTCAACAGACTTGTCCGGGAAAAACGCTGGAGGTGGGCCTGCCCATCCGGGAACACCGGGTTTGATAGCGGCCTCCAGCAAAAGCTGCTTCATCTTTTTGGAAGCACGTACAGCCCAGGCAACGTTGTTGTTCATA
>JAQWDO010000110.1 GCA_028705415.1 Dehalococcoidales bacterium | reverse complement strand
TTTGATGTGCGCCGCAGGGCAATCAGCCGCAAATACAGGTATTGTATTCTCAACCGCGGCAGCCGGTCTCCTCTCGTGGATTCGCACTCAGTGCTCATAAGGGGAGAATTGGATCTCAAGGCAATGAATATTGCCTGCGGATATCTGATCGGGAAGCATGATTTCGCTTCTTTTGCGTCACCGACCGAGCCGCTTGTTTCAACCACCCGAAGGGTTATAAAGGCTGAGGTCAGCCGGCAGAATGAAACCGATCTGGTTATTATAGAAATTGAGGCTAATGCGTTTTTACCTCACCAGGTTAGAAACACAGTCGGGCCTCTTATTAGAATTGGCCGCGGGCAGATGACGCCAGAGGCTATAAAAGATATAATGAATGCTCAGACCATTGGATTGGCGCAGCCAACTGCTCCGGCAAAGGGTCTGATATTGTACAAAGTAAACTATACCAGGGAGTTAAAGGAAGAGAGTCTGGAATGAATACATATTCAGTCAAACAAGCAGATATTGAGCGCAGCTGGCATGTTCTGGATGCTGACGGGCGCATTCTAGGAGATTTGGCGGCCGAAATCGCCTGCCTTCTTATGGGCAAGGGAAAGGTAAAATTTGTTCGGCATCTTGATGTTGGTGACAACGTTGTGGTTGTAAATGCTGCAAAAATAAAAGTTACCGGCAACAAAATGAAAGATAAATTTTATTATCGCCATTCGGGTTATCCGGGTGGATTCAAGGCTGAAAACCTGGAAAAGGTAATGGCTACCAAGCCGGAAAAAGCTATAGAGCATGCTGTTCAGGGGATGTTGCCGCAAAACAAACTGGGTAAACAAATGATGAGTAAATTAAGGATCTATGCCGGAGCCGATCACCCGCATGCTTCGCAAGTGCGGCCAACCGGTGAAGACCAGGCTTAGACCGGGAGAAGAATATGATAGAAAAGCAGAAAGAATATTTACATGGCACCGGCAGGCGGAAAACTTCAGTCGCGCAGGTTAAGCTGTTCTCAGGCAATGGCTCCATTCTGGTAGATGGTGCTCCGTATGAGGAGCGCTTCAATCGTGTGCAATACCGCCAGGCAATTTTAAAGCCTTTTGAAGTGACCGGAACAATGAGCAAATTCGATGTTGTGGTCAAGGTAAACGGAGGCGGAATCACCGGTCAGGCTGAAGCCATTCGGCATGGTATTGCCAGGGCTTTGTCCCAGATGGATGAAAAATATCATGCCCAGTTGAGAGAAAACGGATTGCTTACCAGAGACTCAAGAATCAAGGAACGCAAAAAGCCAGGCCTGAAACGGGCTCGCAAGGCTCCTCAGTACACCAAGCGTTAAAAATACCAACGGAAACCAAAAAGCCGCGGTATGGACCGCGGCTTTTTTTTACTGATAATCCGATCAAGCTAAGGCTTCCATTTATCCAGTTGTGTTTTAACCCGTTCAATCTCCGGCAGGGTTTTATCATACAGGGGGGAATACCTTTGCCACCAGTCTTCAGCTTCAGGCTCTGTCAGGCTGTAGAGCGCCTCCGGCAGAAGAGAAACAGCTATCAGCCATACCTGGTAAGCTTTCAAGAAGTGATATTTGTCGTAATAAGCGCCAAGACGAATATCCTTGGAAGGGGTAAAAAGCATGGTAAGTGAAGGTGTTCTGGGGTGGGCGATGCTGCTCATTGAATCGTAAATGGATTTCCACGAGTCAGCTATTTGCTCCGGAAGCCTTTTGGCCATCTGGTGGAATTTGAATTCGCGTTTCCAGAACTCGTCCTTGCCTTCCAGCAGCAGGTCAAGGGTCTCGGGATTGGTACGGCAGTCCTCGCCGGTAAGCCAGTCTTCAAGTGCACAGCGCGTAAGAATAATCGATTGGGAATAATAGCCTTTTCTGAACAGGTTGAAGGAAGTCCAGAGAGAATTAAAGCCCCGGGTAGTAAGTAAAAGCAGAACGGTTGTGAGGCCAATGGAATCACTGATCGGCGGTAAAGCTCTGAATCCATCCAGGTAGCTGTTGATGAGCTGCTCGCACAAGGTTATTTCCCGGGCATGCTCAGAGGAAATAATTTCCGAAATCTCCGACTCTACCTTGAGAATAGATTCCGGATTGAAGATTGTCATTTTACTGCTCTCCCGTAGTCATCATCCAGTCTTGTAACATCGTCCAGCTCCGGTGTAGATACCTCAAGTATTATACTGTCTTCATTCGCCTTGATACGGTGCAGTGTGCCGGGAGATAAATGAATGCTTTGACCTGTTTTCATGGTGCTTTGCTCAAGCACGGACGGAGATTCTCCAGTTTCTAATAATACACTTCCGGAAAAAAGGTGCATGCTTTCCTCCTTTTTCCGGTGGTATTGCAGGCTTAACCGGTGCCCCTTTTTAATAAAAATTATCTTGCCGGCATAATCCTCTGTAAGAGCATAGAGGAGTTCCCAGCCCCAGGGTTTAAGTGTCTTTTGCGGCAGTTGTTTGTTCAAATCAATCTCCTTGCATGCCGGCTAAAGCCTTTCCCTCTTGCAATAATTCGGCGACACTGGCCGGGCTTTCTGCTTCGGCGTACAGGCGCAGCAGGGGTTCAGTTCCGGAAAAGCGGATGAGAAGCCAGGAACGGTTCTCCATGAGAAACCGGATACCATCGAAATCATCCCGCCTGATTACCCTTCTGCCGGTTATGGTGGCCGGGCTGGATTGCTTCACCCTGTTGAATATCTCCTGCTTTTTTTCAGGAGCAAATTCGAGGTCGAATCGCTCGAAGTAATGCGGGCCGACCTTGTCGTATAACAACTGTATCAATTGGGATGGCTTTTTGCCGGTTTTAACCATATAGTCCAGAAAATAAAGGCCGGAGAGTATTCCGTCCCGCTCCGGGATATGGCCACGATAGCCGTATCCTCCGCTTTCTTCTCCGCCGACCATTGCGTTTTTTTCTATCATAACCGGAGCTACGTATTTAAAACCTACTGGTACTTCATATACCGGCACTCCGTATATTTCACCAAGCCGGTCCAGCATCTGGGAAGAGGTGATTGTTTTTACGATTGCCCCTCTCTCGCCCCGGGATTCGAGCAGGTAGAGAACAAGCAGGGCATATACCTGAAGTGTGTTTAAATACCTGCCTGTTTCATCGACTACTCCAAGCCGGTCAGCGTCTCCATCGGCAGCCAGCCCGATTCCTGCACCGATATCTCGCACAGTTGATGAAAGTTTGAGCAGGTTGTGACCGATTGGCTCAGGCTGTTTGATTCCGGGAAAAGCCGGGTTCGGGCCGGTGTTTATTTCGATAATTCCCAGATTTCCGCCTGACAGAATTTTGTCAAGATAACCAGACCCGGAGCCATACATGCCATCAAAGACCACTTTTAGAGAAGAATTCCTCAGATTACGGGTGTCCACCAGCTGTTCGAGACTTTCAATGTAGGGAGAATTGATATCAGCTACCGTTACCAGTCCTGAACTTACAGCCTGATCAAAATCGAAATAAAGAGGCTCCCGGTCTGGAGGAGTGTGCATAATTATTTCTTCAATATTTTTGATTGTTTCCGGGGAAGCGCTGGAACCGTTGGGCGCTTTGATTTTAAAACCGTTCCAGTTTGGAGGATTATGACTGGCGGTAATCATGATGCCTGCACGAGCTTTTCTGGCGGCAGTGGCATGGCTGAGCGCCGGAGTCGCGCAGGTTGAATCGCTCATC
>JAQWDO010000109.1 GCA_028705415.1 Dehalococcoidales bacterium | reverse complement strand
TATAGCCTCCTGGCCTCTGAGAAAAACGCTTGGCCAGTTCTTCGAACAATTTATCAACAACTTTTTCATCGTAAACAAAGGCCAGCGCACGCCTTCTTGCAGCCAGGGTACCATCTTTACCAAGAGTGATAATACGTTCTGCTATTGGCCTGGTCTCTTTTGCCCTGGCTAAAGTTGTATCTACCTTGCCGTAATCGAGCAGATCGGTTACCAGCTTCCTGAAAAGAGCGCGTCGCTGCCCCGAGTCCCTGCCCAGTTTTCTTCCATCTACTTTATGTCTCATGAATCTATCACCTTACGACGTAATAACTATTTATGATAATTCTTCCGGCGCTTCGCCCTGACTGTCTTCTGCCTCATCAGCTTCGGCGCCTTCCCCGGTCTCCTTGGCTTCGGCCTCACCGGCTTCTGACTTGATCCTCAAGCCGCTGCCACCACCTAAAACCATTCCCATTTCTTTCAGCTTGTCTTCAACTTCCTTGCGGGATTTTGAACCAAAATTTCTGAGAGAGGATACTTCTTCCTCGCTCATGGTAACCAATTCTCCGACAGTATTTATATCGCCCCGCTTGAGACAATTAAGTGCACGGACCGAGAAATTGAGCTGCTCAATCGGCATGTTATAAATGTCTTCAGGGATTGTCGCCCTGAATACTTTCTTCTTTTGTTCCGCGCTTGAAACCGCTCCGTATTCGACAAAAGCCTCGAGCTGTTCTTTCAAAATATCGGCAGCCATGCTCACAGCGGTAGCCGGAGTGATTGTAGCATCGGTCCACACTTCCAGATGCAACCGCTCCTGGCTGGTTTCACGCCCCACATGCATGGGTTCGGTAGCAAAATTTGCCTTCCGTACCGGACTGTATATGGCATCAACAGGGATCGACCCCACCGGAGCATCATCCTTGGTTACTCCAGGCTGGTATCCTATGCCCATGCCAACATAAAGCTCAACGTAAAGATTACCTTCCGGAGAATCAATCGTTGCCAGACATAACTCAGGGTTGACAACCTCAAAATCCATGTTGGGTTCAATATCAGAGGCATACACTTTACCTTCGCCGTGTTTGGATAATATCAGTTTGCCTGACTGACCGGAAAGAGGCTTGAGACGCAGTTCTTTTACATTCATAAGAAAAGCCAGTACATCCTCTTTAACAGACGGTATCGGTGAAAACTCATGGTTAATACCATCTATCCATACATGGGTAACTGCCGCACCGGGCAAATAGCGCAACATAATACGCCGTAGTGAATTACCCAGAGTTACACCAAACCCGGTTTCCAGCGGCTCTGCAACATAATGGCCATAATTGGCCTCTTCTTCTATACTCTCTATTTTTGGAACAACCAAGCTATACAACCACAAACCTCCTTAAACCGGCTAACGGGAGTAGTATTCAACCACAGCTGCTGTATCAAAAATAATTCCTACATCTTCCGGAGTCGGAGGTGTTACGACCTTGCCCTCCATACTGGCTTTATCTATACTGAGCCATTGAGGTGTAGTTTTACTTCCAATGTTTTCAACCAGCTGTTTGTAATAATTTGTTTTCTTGCTCCCTTCGCGCCATCCAATCACATCGCCTTCCTGTACCAGGCACGAAGGAATATTCGTTTTTTTACCATTAAGGGTAATATGACCATGCCGTACTATCTGCCTAGCCTGAGACAGGGAATCGGCAAATCCCAGGCGAAATACCGCATTATCAAGACGCCTTTCGAGTAAAGTTATCAGGTTATCGCCGGTTACTCCCGGCTGGCGGTTGGCTTCAGCGAAAAACCGCCGCAGCTGTTTTTCCATAAGGCCATAACTGAAACGTACTTTCTGTTTTTCCCTCAACTGCACTCCGCGGTCGGATATGCGCCGCCGGCGCCCGGTTTGCGGGCCCGGAGCCTTGGGCTTTTTATCGAACACGCATCTTGTAAGGCATTTGTCGCCTTTGAGCATTAACTTTTCACCGCTTCTCCGGCACAGACGGCAGCGGGCTTCGGTATACCTGGCCATTAGACTCTCCTCCTTTTGCGAGCACGGCATCCATTATGCGGGATAGGTGTCACGTCCCTGATGCTTGCAACATTAAGCCCGGAGCTCTGCAGGGAGCGAATAGCCGCCTCACGTCCACTTCCCGGCCCTTTAACATAAACGTGTATTTCCTTCAGGCCATGCTCAATGCCTTTTTTTGCGGCATTGGCAGCTGCCAGCTGGGCCGCATAAGGGGTGCTTTTTCGCGATCCCTTAAAACCGGCCATACCAGCAGAAGCCGAAGCTACTACATTACCCTGTGGGTCAGTAAGAGTAATAATTGTATTATTGAAAGTCGCCTGAATATATGCCCGACCCAGAGGTATATTCTTACGCTCTTTCTTCCTGATCCGAGTACGTTTTTTGACCATCTTCTCTCCTAGTTAACCTTTACTACTTCTTAGCCATTCCGCGGCGCTGTCCTCTGCCGGCAACCGTCTTGCGTTCGCCGCGCCGGGTGCGGGCATTTGTACGTGTCCGCTGACCGCGTGCGGGCAGGTTGCGCCTGTGGCGAATTCCTCTATAACAGCCGATATCCATCAACCTTTTGATATTGAGGGTATTTTCCTTGCGTAAATCACCCTCTACCTTCATCCCCTTGGCAATAACTTCCCTGAGGCGGTTGATTTCATCTTCGGTAAGGCTGCTTACCTCCTTGGTGCGTTCGATACCAACTTCATCCAGAATCTTTAAGCTGGTAGTGCGCCCAATTCCATAGATATACTGCAGCGCTACCCAGACCTGCTTTGTTTTCGGGATATCAACTCCGGCAATACGTGCCATTAAAGCCTCCTCCTAACTAACCCTGACGCTGTTTGTGTTTGGGATTGGTGCATATAACCCTGACAACCCCGTGACGTCTTATTATTTTGCATTTATCACATACCTTTTTTACAGATGCTTTTACCTTCATTACGATCTTCCCATCTTCAATTATTTTAACCGATAGGTAATTCTACCACGATTAAGGTCATACGGGGAAAGCTCTACCAGTACCTTATCACCGGGCAGTATCCGTATATAATGAACCCGGAGCTTTCCTGATATATGCGCAAGTACAACATGCCCGTTAGCCAGTTCAACCCTGAAGGTTGCATTTGCAAGAGCTTCCTGTACCGTACCTTCTACTTCTATTGCCTCTTTTTTTGCCATATCTCCTAAACCGCTGTCAGTATTTCAGCCTCTCCATCATTAATAGCAATGGTATGCTCAAAATGAGCCGCCATGCTGCCATCAGCAGTATAAACCACCCAGCGGTCATTGCCAACTCTGGTAAGCCAGCTGCCGTTTGTTACCATAGGCTCCAGGGCAATTGTCATGCCTTTTTTTAGCAGCATTCCCGTCCGTGCACGGCCGAAATTGGGTATCTGCGGATCCTCGTGCATATCCCTGCCAATCCCATGACCGGTGTATTCACGCACAACTCCGTATCCCCGGCTTTCAACATATTCCTGAATAGCAGCAGAAACATCCCCCAGCCGGTTGCCATGCCTGGCAATATCTATCCCCGCCATTAAAGAATTGCGGGTAACTTCAATGAGCTTAAGCGCCTCAGGGCTCATTCTTCCGGCCCCAACGGTTACTGCCGTATCTCCCTGGAACCCGTCTATTTCAAGCCCGAAGTCCAGTGAGACTATATCACCCTCCTGGATAACCCTTTCACCAGGTATTCCATGTACTATTTCATTATTA
>JAQWDO010000108.1 GCA_028705415.1 Dehalococcoidales bacterium | reverse complement strand
AAAGGATGGCGACCAGGTAGTTGTAGAAACTGCAAGAGGCCAGGAATTGGGCAGGGTAATCGGGATTCCCGGTGAAATACCGGAAGAAGAAGTACCCGAAGGACTAAAACCCGTATTGAGGCTGGCAGCCGATGCTGATATCGAGCAGGCTCGCGAAATGGAAAAAAAGGAAGCGGAGGCCATCAGCGAATGCGAACAGCTGGTCAGGCAGTTGAAGCTTCCCATGAAGCTTTTACGGGCTGAATACAGTCTGGATGGCAACCTGGTGACCATCTTTTTTGGAGCTGAAGGACGGGTAGATTTCAGGGAACTTGTACGTGAGCTAAGCCGTAAACTGAAAGGACGGGTTGAGCTGAGGCAGGTGGGGCCACGAGATGAAACCCGCCTGTTGGGGGGCTTTGGGCGTTGCGGGCGTCCGCTGTGCTGTGCTACTTTTTTGGCTGATTTCTCCCCGGTATCTATCAAAATGGCCAAAGAGCAGGATCTGCCGTTGAATCCGATGAAAATATCCGGTTTGTGCGGGCGTTTGTTATGCTGCCTGGGTTATGAGTTTGAGCAATATCGTGAAATGAAAAAAGCCATGCCCAGAGAAGGCGAAAAGGTAATGCTGCCTGGCGGGGAAGCGGTAGTTATTTCCAGCCGGCCTCTTGAAAACAAGGTTACGGTTGAGTTTGAGGGCGGTTCCAGAAATGAGTTTGATATATCCGAAATAACCAGGAACGGTGGAGACTCGGGGAAACGCCAGTAATACCTTTGCTGATTAATTGCAGCTGTTAAGGTATTTTTGCCACGCGGGAATTCCGGTTGTAAAGCGATGCGGCATATAGAAGCCGGCATATGCGCTCGGCTCATATGGTTTACGGATCAGCTTCATGTTGGCTTCTTCAGGGGTGCGGCCAGCCTTGCGGTGATTGCATTTGGGGCATGCGCTGGTTACATTTGTCCACTTGTGTTCTCCCCCGCGATGTCTGGGTACGATGTGATCTATGGTAAGCAGGGTATTATTTTTGCCGCAGTACTGGCAGGTATAATTGTCACGGCGAAATACTCCAATCCGGGTGAGTTTGTTTTGGTGGCGGGGTGGGCGGACCATATAATCCAGACGGATAACAGTCGGGAGGGGGATATCCATTGAGATGGTGTGGATAAAACCCATTCCGTTTTCTACCATCTCTGCCTTGCCCTCGTGTATCAGCACAATTGCGCGCTTTACCTGGCAGATGCTTAGCGGCTGAAAAGAGTTGTTAAGCACCAGTACAGGTTGTCTTTCCTTAATACTCTGTGCAGGCATTTGCATAAATATTAGCCCCGTTGAGATCTTAATTCAACTTCTGGTATTGTAGCGTTTGCCCTGTGTGCGTTGCGGTTTCCCGCGGGTACTGTGGGAAGCCATGTCTGCCCGGTAATCGGGTATTGTCAGGGCAAATGGAGTACTGATCTTCGGATCGAGGAACCTTGAGCGTATACGGCTGTCCAGTTCCTCCAGGGATCGGGTGGTAGTAATAACGGTTGCCAGCCGCGCGTTATAGCGGTAATTGATGACCTGGTATAGTTTTTCCTGTGCCCATGGGGTTGCGGTTTGCTCTCCGAAATCATCAAGTACCAGGAAAGTTGCTGTTTTGACTCTCTCGAACATACGGTCGTAAGACACCCTGGAATCCGGGCTGAATGTAGAGCGGAGGTGATCGATGAATTCCGGCACAACAATGAACAGCGCTTGCTTGCCGGACTGGAAAAGATAGTTCACTATGGCTGAAGCCAGGTGAGTTTTTCCACTGCCGGTTACTCCCTGCCATACCAGCCAGCCATCGGGTGCACGGGCATAATCGACCGCCAGGCGGTACGCTTTTTCCAGGTTTTCCCGCTGCGAGGGTGGCAGATTCACTCTTTTCCAGTCAAAAGATTCGAATGTCATCTGCTTTTGCAGCTCAAGACCCGGTTCCCAGCTGTAGCCGGCTTCTGCATCTTCATCTGTTTCCAGGTGATATATCCGGCTGACTGCCGGATCATTGATTCGCGTCTGAAGGCGCTGGTCCATTTCATTTGATGAGAGCAGGGTGATCAGAGTGGGCAGTTCCCGGCTGAAACGGTGGCTTAGGATCTGGTCCAGTTTTTCCTTTGACCAGGGGCTCCCGGCATGCACTCCAAGATCATCAAGTATCAACAGGGGGGCGTTTCGTACTTCTTCCAGCAGGCCGTCATAAGGGCTTTCGCTGGAGGGGTTGTAGCTTTCGCGGATATGTTCAAGTAAATCCGGCACAGTAATATAGAGCGCTGGCCGGTAATTGCGTATTTGCTCGACAGCAACTGCTGCAGCCAGGTGAGTTTTACCTGCCCCGCTTGGGCCGACAATCACAAACCACCCGGAGGGATCTTCGGCAAAATTTCTGGCCGCCTGGTAAGCCGCTTTAAACAGAGTTTGGTTGGATTGGTACCCGCTGCGGCCTTCCGGCAGCAGATTGTCGAATGTCAGCCGGCTGAGTGGGCCGAGATTACTGGCCTCCAGCAGTAGTGCCTGCTTCTGCTCCTCCGGTACGAGGCCATGACAACTGCAGCTTACTACCCGGGCATAATCAACCCTTCCGTTTGCCAGCTTGGGATGATAAAAACCCGCGCCGCCGCATCTTGGACAGGCCGGCTGCATGGTTGTTTCGGGCTCAGCGCTGGACAAATCGCTGATATTTGCCGGTGGTGTATTTTGATGGGTCGTCTTCCGGATTATTTTGCTGATATGTTCCATTAGCTTTCCCTTCGGTTAGCCACCTCTCCAGAATTCGTGATATATACCGCCAGTTGCGCTTGTTGTTCAGAGCCGCTTCGCCAATAGCCTGAATAATCCATTGTTTGGGGTAGCTCTGTTCAGCCAGGCGGAGCTCATCTGCTATCATTGGTGTGAGCATTCCGATATTTTCTTCATAACAGGTAAATATATCCGGCATTTGCTCGATTATGGTTGATGTGTGGTAATTCATCTTTTTATTATCAATCCTGATTGTGCCGGATTCGACCGCCTCCCGGGTTGCGGGTGTGTTTAATACGTATATTTCCTGGCTACCGCTGCCATCCTCTGCTTTTAAGGCAATAATGATTCCCCGTGTGACTGCCATGGATATTGCCCTGTCAAGGCTTTCTTCCGCGGAGCATTCTTTCTTTGCGATGCTTTCAATAATTGCCGGGTCTGCCAGAAGCTCACCCCGGCTGGTGTATTGAAAGCCCCCTTTTTTCCGGCTGATTAATCTGAATATATGCAGGCTTAGCTTTAGCTCTTCCAGGTCATTGACCCAGGGCATAACCAAGTTAAGATAATAATTGGGTATAGCGCTGTAATCCATCCTGGCTGGGAGCCCCTGCACTGCTTTTGTCACAGTACTTCGCTCCCTTTCAGCTCGATGCTGTCTGCCGGAAGGTTTTCGAAAGCAGTAAGCCGGTTGTTGAACCGGAGTTTTACCTGGCCGATTGGGCCGTTGCGGTGTTTGGCTACAATAATATCTGCAAGTCCGCGCGGGTACTCCTGATTTTCATGGCTGCGGTACCATTCCTCTTCGGTAGAGTAAACCTCTTCCCGGTATACGAAAGATACCACATCGGCATCCTGCTCAATGGAGCCACTTTCGCGCAGGTCTGACAGTTGGGGTACATGTGATTGCCTCCATTCAACCGCCCTGCTGAGCTGGGAAACCGCAATAACCGGTACGTTCAGTTCACGGGCGAGGCCTTTTAG
>JAQWDO010000107.1 GCA_028705415.1 Dehalococcoidales bacterium | reverse complement strand
AATTATTTTTGTCAATACTTCTCATCTTCTTGTATATTATATATTGACACTATCCGTATCAACTATTATAATAATGGCAGAACCTAACAAAGTCAAGAGGAAAGAATATGAAACGCAAAACCGGGGTATACGTTATGCAGGTTGCCGCAATGTTAACTGGTCTTCATCCCCAGACTCTCCGCAAATACGAAAGGGTGGGGCTGGTAACACCGATACGCATAAATACCCTGCGCCTGTACAGCGATGAGGATATAGCTCAATGCCGTATGATACGGCGCCTGGTGGAAGAAACGGGGCTTAATCTTGCCGGAGTGGACCTTGCTCTAAACCTGAACGAAAAACTTCTTGAATTAAAAAATTGCCTCCCGGAAAATGAATCCCCTAACCATAAGAGAGTTTTAGCGTTAATAGAAGAGATGCTTCAAATGCTCGGAAGGGACTAAAATCTTTGAGAAAGGGGGCTGATGAAGATGTGGAAGATGAAATCATGTCCGAAATGCAACGGGGACCTGTACCTCGATTACGACGAGGACGGCATGTTCAACCATTGCCTTCAGTGCGGATATGTAGGCGATTTATACCCCAGCTGCCCGGTCGCCGAACAGTCTGACGCAATAAAACAGCTTGTAATGTCTTCCAGGTAATAATTACTCATCCTCTAATAAGGAGTACCAATGGACATAAACCGATTTACTGAAAAAGCAAGAGAGGCGCTGCTGCAGGCATTTGAACTGGCCAGGCAACACGGCAATACACAGGTTGACCCGGAGCACCTTATGCTGGCCATTGTCAATCAAAAAGATGGAGTAGCCGGGCAGATTTTATCACGTCTGGGTGTTACCCCACGCCACCTTGAGGTTGATATGCAGGCAAAAATCGAAGCCAAGCCCCGCGCTGGTGCCGCCGCTGAAGTATACCCTTCCAATGATTTCAACAAGGTACTGGACACAGCTGTAAAAGAAATGGGGCATTTTAAGGATGATTACGTAAGTGTTGAACATCTGTTTCTCGCCCTCCTCGAAGTTGATAGTCCGGCGAGCAAGTCTCTGAAGGAGACAGGGATTAACCGGAATAACGTGTACAGGGTGCTGGGAGAAATCAGGGGAAGCCAGAGAGTTACCGACCAGAATCCGGAGGAAAAATTCCAGGCTCTGGAGAAATACGGGCGCGATCTGACCCAACTGGCTTCTGCGGGAAAGCTCGATCCGGTTATCGGGCGGGACGATGAAATCCGTCGGGTAATCCAGGTCCTGAGTCGACGCACCAAGAATAATCCGGTGCTCATCGGCGAACCGGGGGTTGGTAAAACCGCCATCGCTGAAGGACTTGCTCAAAGAATTTTCAAGGGAGATGTGCCCACAGGTCTTAAAGACAAACGCATTGTAGCACTTGACCTGGGATCTCTGATTGCCGGAGCCAAGTATCGCGGTGAATTTGAAGAACGCCTGAAAGCAGTGCTTAAAGAAGTCCAGGACAGCGATGGACAGGTCATTCTTTTCATTGATGAACTCCATACCGTTGTAGGAGCCGGAGCTGCAGAGGGCGCCATGGATGCCTCCAATATGTTAAAACCAATGCTTGCCCGGGGGGAACTTCATGCAATCGGCGCAACTACCCTTAATGAATACCGGAAATACATTGAAAAGGATGCTGCCCTGGAGCGGCGCTTCCAGCCGGTTCTGGTGGGAGAACCCGGCATAGAAGATACCGTCTCCATCCTGAGAGGATTGAAGGAACGCTACGAAGTACACCACAGTGTGAGGATCAAGGACAGTGCCCTGGTAGCTGCTGCGGTACTATCCAATCGTTATATAACCGACCGTTTCTTGCCGGATAAGGCAATAGACCTGATAGATGAAGCCGCTGCCAGACTGCGGACCGAGATCGACTCCGTGCCAGCAGAGGTCGACGAAGTAGACAGAAGGGTCAGGCAGCTGGAAATTGAAAGGGAAGCTCTTAAAAAGGAAAAGGATGAGGCTTCGAAGGAAAGGCTGAAAAATCTGGAAAATGAGCTTGCCAACCATAAGGAAGAAGCCGACAGGTTAAGAGCGATCTGGCAAAAGGAAAAGGAGCAGATAAAAAGCCTTGGGTCCCTCAAGGAACGCATAGAACAAATCAAGATGGAGATAGAACGGGCGGAGAGAGGAGCAGATTACGAACAGGCTGCCAGATTGAAATATGGCGAATTGATTGAGCTTGAAAAACAGCTGCATGACAGTGAAAAAGCCCTTTCCGCAGATCAGGGTAACCACTTGCTAAAAGAAGAAGTTGATGAAACCGACATTGCCGAAGTTGTCAGCCGCTGGACAGGTATCCCGGTTTCCAACCTGATGGAAGGTGATTTCGAGAAACTGCGCACTATGGAACAGCGCCTGCATGAGCGCGTGATCTCCCAGGACAAGGCGGTTACAGCCGTATCCAATGCTGTACGACGGGCAAGAGCCGGCCTGCAGGATCCAAATCGACCGCTGGGCAGTTTTATTTTTCTCGGCCCAACCGGAGTAGGCAAAACTGAACTTGCCAAAGCGCTGGCCGATTTCCTGTTTGATGACGAGAGAGCAATGGTAAGGCTGGACATGAGCGAATACATGGAAGAGCATACCGTAGCCAGACTTATAGGAGCACCTCCCGGCTATGTCGGCTACGATGAGGGAGGCCAGTTAACCGAAGCAATTCACCGCCGGCCATACTCGGTTATTCTTTTGGACGAAATTGAAAAAGCTCATCCTAAGATATTTAACGTTCTCCTGCAGGTTCTGGATGACGGACGCCTTACTGATGGCCACGGACGCACTGTCGACTTTAAGAATACAGTGCTGATAATGACTTCGAATATCGGAAGCCAGGTGATTGCAGAACTGGGCCCAGGCCGGGAGGATGAGCTGGAAGAAGCGGTTTCTGAGGCGATGAAGCAGAATTTCAGGCCGGAGTTTTTAAACCGGATAGACGAAATAATAATCTTCCACCAGCTGTCCCGTGAGGATATCAAGCAGATCGTAACATTGCAGCTTAATCTTTTAAAAAAACGTCTTGGGGACAAGAAGATCGATTTGGAGTTGACAGACGCAGCGGCTGATCAGCTGGCTGCAGAAGGTTACGATCCGGTATATGGAGCCAGGCCCCTCAAGCGTGTTATCCAGACCCGTATACTGGATCCGATGGCTTTGAAAATCCTCGATGGGGAGTTTAAGCCAAATGATACTATTATTGTTGACAGCACTGCCGGTGAATATTTTTTCACCAGAAAAAGCAATAAATAAGCCTTGTTGTAAACAATAACAAAACGCCCCTTATCATAAGGGGCGTTTCTTTTTCGCTTTTAAAACAAAAAAGCCTGAGATTTATAAGTCCTTCTGGCAATGGCATATTTTCCACAAGGGGTTGCCCCCTCAGTATCGTCTGCGCTAAGGCGTTTCACTTCCGTGTTCGGGATGGGAACGGGTGGTGCCACCTCGCTCTAATCACCAGAAAGGTATAAATCTCAGGCTTCTTCACTAATTTTGAGGAAGTCTGTTTTTTCTAACTAATATAAGTTTTTTATCCAGCTAATGCCAGCCCTGAAACAGGTCAAGCCCTCGACCATTAGTACCACTCAGCTTAACACGTTGCCGTGCTTACACCTGTGGCCTATCAAACAAGTAGTCTGCTTGCGGTCTTACTCCTTCCCGAAAGAAGGATGAGAGATCTAATCTTGGAGCCGGTTTCGCACTTAGATGCTTTCAGTGC